>NZ_BAAILO010000435.1:79962-144978 GCF_054589115.1 Cupriavidus sp. 8B
CTTGCCAGGCTGGTAGACCTGGTCGAACGAGCCACCGTCGGCGAAGTGCGCCTTCTGCGCTTTCTGCCAGCCGCCAAAGGCCTCATCGATGGTGAACAGCTTGACCTTGGGGAAGTTGCTCGCATACTTGGCGGCAATCTTCTCCGAGATCGGGCGGTAGTAATTCTTGGCCGCGATTTCCTGGCCCTCGTCGGTGTACAGGAACTGCAGGTAGGCTTCCGCCACCTTGCGCGTGCCCTTCTTGTCCACCACCTTGTCCACCACCGCCACCGGCGGCTCGGCCAGGATGGAGATCGACGGCGCAACGATGTCGAACTTGTCCGGGCCCAGTTCCTTGATCGCCAGGATGGCCTCGTTCTCCCAGGCAATCAGCACATCGCCCAGGCCGCGCTCGACAAAGGTCGTGGTGGCGCCGCGGGCGCCGGAATCCAGCACCGGCACGTTCTTCAGCAGCTGACCGACGAACTCCTTGGCCTTCTGCTCGTTGCCGCCCGGCTGGCGCAGCGCATAGCCCCAGGCCGCCAGGTAGTTCCAGCGCGCGCCGCCCGAGGTCTTCGGGTTAGGCGTGATCACCTGCACGCCCGGCTTGACCAGGTCGTTCCAGTCCTTGATGCCCTTGGGGTTGCCCTTGCGCACCAGGAACACGATGGTCGAGGTATAGGGCGACGCATTGTGCGGCAAGCGCTTTTGCCAGTCCGGCTTGAGCAAGCCCTTCTCGGCGATGGCGTCGATGTCATAGCCCAGCGCCAGCGTGACCACATCCGCATCCAGCCCGTCGATCACCGAACGCGCCTGCTTGCCCGAGCCGCCGTGCGACTGGCGGATGGTCAGCGCGTCGCCGCCCTTGGCCTTCCACGCCTTGGCGAAGGCCGCATTCACGTCCACATACAGCTCCCGCGTGGGATCGTACGAAACGTTCAAGAGGGCGGTGTTGGCCCACGCGGTCTGGGTGGAACCGATGACGGCCAGTGCCGCGAGTCCGATGGCCAGCTTGCGAATCATGTGTCTTGCTCCCGTATTCTCGTCGTGAAATGGCGCGTTCGCGCCGCGTTTCATGGCCCTCCTTGCGTGGGAAGGCTTGTGTCAGGGAGGAAGACTACCGAGGGGGCTATGTGAAAGGAACGAATGGTTTCGCCGATCCTTGCACGTTTTCCGCATAAGAATTTGCGGAAATATGGGCATGCCGTAGGGGGATGGTCGAAGGTGCAGTCCTGCCGCGAATGATGTCCCAAAGACTGCTGCCGCACAGCGTAGGGCATCCGGGGCCTGCATGCGTCGCGTTCCCGCGATCCCGGCAGGCGCAGCATCGCCCCGTTCAACGTCACAGGCCCATCTGGCCCGCTCCCGGCAACAAGGAGAGGGTGCATGGGGGGCCCGCGTGCTACGGATAGCGCCGACGATTGGTCTTCAGGGCACCAATGCGTATAATTCTCATTTGCAATTGCCGTGTTGGCGAGAGCGCATCTCACCGTACCCCGGTGGGGCTGATCGTATTAGCGACGGATTTCAAACCTACACGACATGAAGAACTTGATCATTTATCTGACATTACTATCCGCTATCGGCGGCGCCCAATCATTTGCCAGCACAGATGTCGATCAAATTGACCGTGACAAGGAGAAACTGGCGAATGCCAATACTTTCTCGCTTGGCATGGTGGGATTCACTGGACATATCAGTGAAAACGAGAAGATTTATAGAAAGATACTAAAAAACCGCCCACACGGCTTGCCTTGCCCCATATGGGTAGAAACATGCAGCGCCTAAACTACGAGGGCGCTGGACAGAGGCCGCTTGCTTTTTGGAGGCATTCGTCCCCGTCAAAAAACCTGGCCCAGGGGAAGCTGCGGACCCAGCTGTGGTGGCACCTCGTGTGACCCCGCTTAGGAAATTGATCTGATCCGAGTCCCCGTCCTGCGTGCTCAACCCTCAGGAGGTGATCATGGCAAGACAATCCATCAAACCGGCGGGTCTGCCCGTTATCCATGACCGTGCCGCGGGCATCGATATCGGCGCACGATTCCATGTCGTCGCCGTTCCGCCCGAGTTGTGTGACGAGGCGGTGCAGACGTTCCAGGCCTTCACGGGTGATATTGAGCGGATGGCAGACTGGCTCGTGTCGATCGGCATCGAGACGGTGGCCATGGAATCCACTGGCGTGTACTGGGTGCCCGTGTACGAGTTGCTGCAGGCTCGCGGCATCGAAGTCATCGTCGCCAATGCGCGCGAGGCGCGCGCAGTACCCGGCCGCAAGAGCGACGTCAATGACGCGCAGTGGTTGCAACGACTGCATGCCTGTGGCCTGCTTCGCCCGAGTTTCCGGCCCGAACGTGACATCGCTGCGCTCAGGGCCTACCTGCGGCTGCGTGAACGACACCTTGACTACGCCGCTGCACACATCCAGCACATGCAGAAGGCACTGACCTTGATGAACCTACAGTTGCACCATGTGGTCAGCGATGTCACCGGCGTGACCGGGATGAGGATCATCCGCGCCGTCGTCGCTGGTCAGCGCGATCCAGACGTGCTCGCGACGATGCGCGACGTCCGCTGCAAGGCCAGCAACGAGATTGTGCGTGCAGCGCTGGTCGGCAACTACCAACCCGAGCACCTCTTCGCGCTCACACAAGCGCTGGCTTTGTACGACTTCTACCAAATGCGTCTCGCCGAATGCGATGGTCGGATCGAACGCACGCTGGCTGAGTTGAACGCCGACAAGCAAGACCCCGCCGAGCCCATGCCGAAGCCGCGACACAAGACAGTGCAGCCCAACGCCGTGAGCTTCGATACCCGGGGACCCCTGTATCAGCTTACAGGTGTAGACCTGACGCAGATTCATGGCATTGGACCCTACCTCGCACTGCGCTTGGTTGCCGAATGCGGGACCGACCTGAGTAAATGGCCGACGGCCAAGCACTTCACGTCATGGTTGACCTTGGCGCCCGGATGCAAAATCAGCGGCGGCAAGGTGCTGTCGGCACACACCCGCAAGACGACCAACAGAGTAAGTGCGCACCTGCGGCTTGCCGCCGTCACCGTCGGTCGAACGAACACCTCGCTCGGCGCCTTCTATCGACGCCTGGCGGCCCGCGTGGGCAAGGCCAAGGCCGTAACGGCGACAGCACGCAAGATTGCGGTCCTGTTCTACAACGCAATGCGGTTCGGCATTCGTTACCAAGATCCTGGTGCAGACCACTATGAACGTCGGTACCGAGAGCGGGTCATCAAGCAACTGCATCGCCGCGCGGCGGAGTTCGGCTTTACCCTCCAAGAGGCAACCGTGCAGGGTGTTTCTTAGGAACAGGGAGGCGAATGAGATCTTCAAGGAAATAATAAGATCCAAAGAATCTACCAATGAAGCAAAACTCTATGCCGCGTGCGGACTCCGCACGTTATCCCCGTCCCTATTCAAGAAGGCAGCATCCGACATTCTTCCAAATGGCGGTTCAGCCAGCGTATTGAGAGCAGACATTCTCAACAAGGAGAAAATGACCGACCTGATCGAATCAATCGACAAAAACGGCTGCAATCAACTTGGCAAACAATAAAATCACAAAATATGTAAACCATCGAAATTTGCAGCCTCCATTTGTCGTTCACCATGGAGGCCCGTTTGTGTCAGCCTGCAAGACTATCAACCTGCGCCCTTCACGCGGGCCGGCCACTGGCCATCGGCGATCAGCGACCGGACCGTATCCATCAGCAGGTCCAGTACGGCCGAGACGGCGATCGACAGCGGCATGGTGGCGGACCGGCACAGATAGACGGGGCGCGATATGCTCGGATGTGTGATCCGCGCCGCGGACAGCAAGCCATTGCGCAACTCGGCGCAGACCGATGCGTAGGAAAGGATCGTGCACCCCACGCCTTGCGCGGCGAGATTGATGAGCTGCGGAATGGCATTCACCTCTGCCAGTACCGAGAGCTCGACATGATGCGCGCGCAGATAGTCATCGATCAATGCGCGCAAGCCATGCTCGGCCGCAGGCAGGATCATGGGGAAGCGGTGAAGGTCCTTGAACCGGACTGCTTTGGTCAGTTCTGCTCCGGTCTTGCGGGCATCGGCGAACTGCCCCGGTGGCGCCAGCAAGACGAGATCCTCGTCGACAACGTGCTCGAACAGCAGGCCGGAGCCGGCATCCGCCTGGAAGGTCAGGCCAAGGTCGATGCGCCCGCTCAGCAGGTGATCGGGGATATACCCGGTGCTTAGCTCGACCACCTGCAACTTGACCTTTGGCCAGCGCCGGATGGCTTCGCGCACCAGCGGCACGGTCAGTATCTTCGCCATGGATTGAGGCAGGCCGATTGCTACCCTGCCGGCCGGATCGGTCATCAGGTCACGTACGTCCTCGCACGCGACGTCGAGCCGCTTGAGGATATCCCTGGCGTGGCTCTCGAATCTCAGCCCCGCGGCGGTCGGGACAACGCCCTTGTGGCTGCGCATGAAGAGAGCAACGCCCAGATCCTGTTCGATGTGCTTGATCTGCAGGCTCAGCGCCGGCTGCGCCAGATGCATGTTCTCCGCGGCCCGGGAAATCGATCCCGCCGATACCACGGCCAGAAAGCACCTGAGTCCACGTATATCGATCGACATAAGCCAGTCTCCGCATGCCGCGCCACGGGGCCCGCCGGTCGGCGGCACGGTGGCAAGATGGCTGGGTATATCACAGATATATAGTCAGTATCAAATATCTATCTTGGACATATAGCCTGCGGCCGGCCATAGTGACGCCAGCTTCCGCGCACCGCACGCGGATTCCAAGACAGATGATCCACGGAGACACCATGGCACTCAGCCGCCGTACATTCCTGACGGGCGCCGCCGCATCCTTGCTCACCCGCCCGCTCCTTGCGGATCAATGGCCGTCGCGACCGGTCAAGCTTGTCGTCCCGTTCGCCGCGGGTGGCCCCGGGGACTTCGTGGCACGCCTGATTGCCATACCGCTGGGCAACCGGCTCGGCCAGCCAGTGGTGGTCGAGAACAAGCCCGGCGCCGGCGGCAATCTCGGCACGCAGACTGTGCTCGACGCCAACGCCGACGGCTATACGCTGCTGCTGAACACGGTCGGCATGCACGCCGTCAATCCGCTGCTGTTCCCCGACTTGCGCTTCCGCCCGCAACGCGACCTGGTGGCCATCGGCGTGGTGGCGACGGTGCCGAACGTGCTGGTGGTGCACCCGAGCAAGCTGGGCGTCAACACCCTTGCGGGCCTGGTGCGCATCGGCAAGCAGCGGCCGAACAATCTCACCTACGCCACCTTCGGCGCCGGCAGCTCGCCGCATATCTATGGCGCGCTCCTGCAGAAGGAGGCGGGCTTCAGCGCGGTGGCCGTGCCCTACAAGGGCAGCGCGCCGGCAAGCACCGATGTCATGGCCGGGAATGTGGATTTCCTCTTCGACAGCATGACCACCTCCATCGGCCAGATACAGGGCGGCAAGCTCAAGGCGCTGGCGATCACCGCCGCTGCGCGCTCGCCCCTGCTGCCGGATGTGCCGACGCTGCAGGAAGCCGGCTATCCCGCGCTGGACCTGAAGTTCTGGCTGTCCCTGCAGGCCAGCGCGAAGACGCCGCCCGCCCTTGTCGAGAAGCTGCGCCAGGCCGTGGCGCAAAGCGCAAGCGATCCGGGCTATGGCAGTGCGCTGATTGCACGCGGGGCGGAGCCGTTTCACATGGCGCCCGCCGATTTGCAGGCCTATGTGAATCGCGACGCAGCGCGATGGACGGCCCTGGCCCGGTCCATCGACATCAAGCCCGAGTAGCCGCCCGGCTTCCCATTGCGACAACACGACGGCGGACTTGCACCCGCAAGCCTGGGCGGAGTCCGCCGTCGACCTGTTTCGGAGACACATTCATGATCGCATTGCAGGGCATTCGCGTCCTCGATCTGAGCAAGGTGCTGGCCGGCCCCTTGTGCGGGCAGTACCTGGGCGAACTGGGCGCCGAGGTCATCAAGGTCGAACCGGTCGGCAGCGGCGACGATACGCGCGCCTGGCTGCCGCAGGACCGCGGGCAGTCCGCCACCTTCCTGGCCGTCAACCACAACAAGCGCAGCCTCGCCGTCGACCTCAAGACCAGCGAAGGCAGGCAGATCGTGCAAGCGCTGGCGGCCAAGGCGGACGTCGTGCTGCAAGGCTTCGGCGGCGGCGCCGCCGCCAGGCTCGGCGTGGACTACGACACGCTGTCCGCGCTGAACCCGGCGCTGATCTACTGCGAGATTTCCGGCTACGGCCGCTCGGGGCCCCTGGGCCAGGAGCCCGGCTACGACGTCATGCTGCAGGCATTCAGCGGCATGATCAGCACCATGGGCCAGCCCGGCGGGCAGCATGCACGCGCCAGCTTCTCTCCGGTCGACCTTGGCACCGGCATGCATGCGTTCAGCGGCATCCTGGCCGCGCTGATCGAGCGGCAGAAGACAGGCCGCGGCATGCACCTGGAGGTGTCCCTGCTGGATACGGCCATGGGTTTCATGGGCTATCTCGCCCAGACCTACTGGCTCAGCGGCAAGGTGCCGCGGCCTATGGGCACCGCGCATCCGGCCATGGCGCCCTACCAGGTGTTCGACGCAGCCGACGGGCCGGTGATGATCGGCGTGGGCAACGACGCGCAGTGGCGGCGCTTCTGCCCGGTCGCCGGGCTGCAGGATGTCGTCGACGCGCCGCGCTTCGCTACCAACGCAGCTCGCGTCGCGCACTTCGCCGAGACGGTCGAGATGGTCCAGGCGCGCATCCGTACCCAGCCGGTTGCATACTGGCTGGACGCGCTGCGCAAGGCGGGCGTGGCCTGCTCCCCGATTCATACGCTGGACCAGGCGCTGGAACACCCGCAAGTGGCCGAGCGCGCGCTGATCGCCGAATCCGAGCATCCGGTGCTGGGCAAGGTGCGGAATATGGGCTTGCCCGTTCGCTTTCGCGGCGGCAGCCGGCAAGCGCACCGCGCGCCGCCTTTGCTGGGCCAGCACACGGACGAGATCCTGTTGCAGGCGGGCTACACGCCCGAGTCCATCGAACAATTCAAGGCGCGCGGCGTGGTTGCCTGCGCCGAAGCCAATGACACCCACGGCCTGTCCACGGCCGCATGAATCCAGGAATAGCCATGCCGTCAGTCAAGTATGAAGTACGCGACAGGGTCGCCGAGATCCTCCTCGATAGCGCGCCCGTCAATGCCCTGAACGAGGCCATGATCGACGATTTGCTGCTCGCGCTGCGGCGCGCGGCCCAGGATGATTCGGTCAGGGCCGTCATACTGGGCAGCGCCCTGCCCCGGCGCTTCTGCGCCGGCCTGAGGCTGGATGCGCTGCATGGCGCGCCGCCGGCGCGGGTCCACGGCCTGGTCGACAAGCTGTACAACGAACTGTGCGACGCGCAATTCCACCTCGGCAAGCCGTCCATTGCCGCCGTGAACGGCACCGCCCGCGGCGGCGGCATGACGCTGGCTATCTCCTGCGACATGATCGTCGCCGCCGACACGGCCACCTTCGGCTACCCGGAAATCGACGTCGGGCTGACTCCCGCCATCCACTACACCCACCTGCCACGCGTGATTGGCCGCCACCGCGCGTTCGACCTGCTTTTCACCGGACGCGCGTTCGACGCCGCCGAGGCCATGTCCCTCGGGCTGGTCAGCCGCGTGGTGCCCGAGCAGGACGTCATGCGCGAGGCCAGGGCGCTTGCCCAGACGCTGTGCGCGAAATCGCCCGTCGTCGTCAGGATGGGACGCAAGGCCTTCATGCACGCCAATGACAACGGCTACCGGCGCGGCGTCGCCTCGGCAGTCGAGAGCTTCGGCAATGTGGTGGCGACGGACGACGCGAGGGAAGGCATCGCCGCGTTCGTGGAGAAGCGCAAGCCATCCTGGCAAGCCTGATCTTCCCTCTCAACGCTTGCCCATGGCTTCCAGCTCGTGATCCAGACTGCTGCGGGCGCCGGACTCTTTCCGCATATGGTCGAGGAATCCCTGAAGGGCTTCATCGACCAGAGCAGCCGCTTCCTGCATCCCGTCTTTGTCGGCGATACCCTGTACACCACGCTGGAAGTCAGCGAGCTCGCGCCGAACCGGAGTACCGGCGTGCTGGCCATGCGTACAACCGTGCATAACCAGTCCGCGGTGCTCGTGCTGGAAGGCACGCAGCGCTACCTGCTGAAGAAGCGCCAGCCGGACTAGGTTCCTGCTGCAACCTGGAGTCCAGGGCCAGCGGTGCTCTCCTTGCGGCACCAGGGGAGGCAGCCACACCTGCCGCGCGCTCCCTGGGCCGCCGTGGCTACCCGGCGGTACAATTGCGCCGGTCTCGCTCACCCATCACACCGACACGGGATTGTGCTGCCCTTGCCTGCCGCCTTTGGGGTGGCGCAGCGCCGGCAACATCTCGGAAGGCTCCGGCCGGTGCGTGTAGTCAGGATTGACCTCGGCATAGAGGATGGTCCCATCTTGCCCGATCACGTAGCGCGCCGGCATCGGCAGCGTCCAGCTCGCGTCGCCGTTGAAGGCCGGCAGGTCGTTCTTCAGTTGCTTGTACAGGTCCACCAGATAGTCCGGCAGTGCGAAGCGCAAGCCAAACGCGGCAGCCACGTCGTTATGCGTGTCGCTGAGGATGGGGAAGCTCAGCTTGTTGGTGCGCACGGACTTGCGGCTATTGACCGCGTTCTGCGGCGAAATGGCCACCACGCTGGCGCCGGCTTCCCTGAACGCCGGCGCGGCCTCTTCCAGCGCCTGCAGTTCCATATTGCAATACGGGCACCACACCCCGCGGTAGAAGCTGACGATGAGAGGCCCTTGCGCCAGCAGTGCCTCCGAGGAAACCGGTGCGCCCTCCGGGTCCGTCAGCGTGAAGACGGGCGCCTTGTCCCCCGCCTTCAGCGCGCGGCCTGCTTGTCCCGAGGCAATCAGTTCAGCGGTGGCCCGCTCCATGATGGGATGGATTTCCTGTGGTGCGAAATACGGCGCCTTGCCGGCCTTGAAGTCCGCCTTGAAGGCGTCGAGTTTTTGCTGCAGTGACATGATGACTACTCCATCTGATCCAAGTAAGCTGCTCGATGCGAAGGTGCACGTTGCTGGAATCATGTTCGGTCAAGCCGCTTCAAGGCGGTAGGCGAGCCGCGGGAATATGATTCATTCTTTTGAGGCATAACCCGGCGGCAATCCAATGAGAGGAAACACATCGTGGACAGGATGACTGCCATGGAAACATTCGTTGCCGTCATCGAGGCAGGCTCTTTCTCGGGCGCCGCGCGGCTGTTGAAGGTCGGGCAGCCCTCCGTATCGAAGTCGGTCGCACAGCTGGAAGACCAGCTTGGCGTGCGGCTGCTCGTGCGGTCCACCCGCGGCCTGTCGCCGACCGAAGCAGGAAAGAATTTCTACGAGCACGCCAAGCGCGCGATCGAGGAAGCGGATGCGGCGGAGCACGCGGCGAGGGGCTCGGGCGCCAGTCTGTCCGGCCGCCTGCGCGTGACCGCGGCCGTCACCTTTGCGCGGCTGCATATCGTCCCGCACCTCAAAGCCTTCCTGGCCGAGCACCCGCAACTGGTGGTGGACGTGCTGCTGGAGGATGGCAATATCGACCTGCTCGAGCATGGGGTGGATGTCGCCCTGCGCATGGGCGCGCTGCGAGATTCGGCCATGACCGCCAGGAAGATCGCGCAAAGCCGGCGGGTCGTGGTCGGCACGCCACGCTACTTCGCCGCTGCCGGTGAGCCAAAGGTGCCCGCCGACTTGCTCGCGCATGAGGCCATCGTCTACGACCGCGAGGGCGGCGGCGACGCCTGGGCATTCCACCGGGGCGGCGCCGAGGTATCCGTCGAGGTATCCGGCCGCTTGCGGGTCACGGCCGCCGAGGGCGTGCGCGCCGCGGTGCTCGCGGATATCGGCGTGGCGATCGGCTCCGAATGGATGTTCGCGCCGGAACTGGCCAGCGGCGAAGTCAGGCAGGTGCTCGCCGAATGGACGCTGGCACCGGTCGACCTGTGGGCGGTATTTCCGACCGGCCGCATGGCCAGCGCGAAGGTCAAGGCTTTTGTCGCGTTCGTGGAAGCGGCACTGCGCCGCGACATCGCTTAGCGGGGGGCAAGCAGGCTAGTCCGCGTGAAATTCTGGCAGGACTTCGGCGGCCAGTTCTTCGATCACCTCTTGCGGCGCGCGTTCGGACGCTTGCAGATTCAGCGATACATGATGCGTGCCGCTGCCGCGCATGTCCCTCAGCAACTCCCTCAGTCCATTTCGCCCGGTGCGATAGCCAAGTGGCAACGTGGTAGGCGGCTCGCCGGCATCGGCGCTCAGGTCCAGTTGCATCGCCACGCCAAAGGCGCGGAACTGCCCGGGCGCGGCACGCTCAACCGCCGTGCGCCACATGCGATAGCGCTCCCGCTGCACCGTGGGCTCGCGGTGATAGGTCATCCAGCCGATGGCATGGCGCGCGATCCAGTCG
Source organism: Cupriavidus sp. 8B (assembly GCF_054589115.1). NCBI lineage: Bacteria > Pseudomonadati > Pseudomonadota > Betaproteobacteria > Burkholderiales > Burkholderiaceae > Cupriavidus > Cupriavidus sp. 8B. The sequence goes on from NZ_BAAILO010000435.1 coordinate 90,381, forward strand.
ACGCTTTGCCCGCCCGAGCCCACGGCCAGCAAGGGAATGGGCGCGGGGAGCCTGGGGAGCAGGAAAAACTCGGGCGTGTCTTCATGGACCTGATCCGGGATCACCCGGGAAAGCTCTCCCACCGCCGCCGCCACCGTCTCCCAGTGACGCAGGTACAAATCGCGCCGTGCGGCCGTAGCCTGCCCAAACGCAGCGTACTCGGCAGGACGGTCGCCAGAGCCCAGGCCGAGCACGAAGCGGCCCTGCGACAACGCGCTGACTGAAATCGCCCCTTTGGCGACATGCAGCGGATGCCGCAGCGTCAGCACGATGGCGCCGCTCACCAGCGCGATGCGCTCGGTCTGGCTGGCCAGCGCGCCAAGGAACACCCAGGGATCGAGATGCCCGACCGGGTCCGGGTAGTCGGCGCTGTTCAGCGGCACGTCGCGCACCCACAGCGCGCGGAAGCCGAGCGCGTCGGCGACCTTGGCCAGCGCCACCTGCTCGCGGAAGTCCGCGACGAACTGGCCGGGTTGCAGCATCGGCAAGGTCAGGCCGAGCGAGAGGTGGCCTTCCTGGAACAGGCGGTCTTGCACGGCAGCGTTGTGCGGCGAAGGGGCTTGTGTCTGAGGCATTCGGGTCCTCCGGATGGACTTGCGGGTCGCTGGCCCGTCTGCGGGGACCGTCCGGCATATTAGCAGTCGCCACGCGCTGGCCGCTGCGCACAACCGGGTGAGCCGGGCGGATAAGAACCCATAGCGCCGGGCGGACAAGCGGCAAAGAAAAAAGCCCGCCCCACTTGCGTGGCGCGGGCCAAGTTTCCGTATGCTGGAAACGGGTAGACAAGTCATGAAGAGCGCCCCCGCATCTCCATGACGGAAACCATCTTAGCGGGGCGCACCATTCTGGTTCTTGACCCATGTCAAATGGGCGCCCGGTTTGTGCAAAGGAGGTACGGCGGATGTATGGAGTTTGTATGGATTCGCCAGCGTCAGGTCTGGTCAAGTCAAGTCAAGTCAAGCCAGGTCAGGTCAGGTCAGGTCAGGTCATCGAGCTTGACCGCAAAGCCGCGCTGCACGCCGGGACGCGCAAACAGGGCGTCATACCACCGCTTGACATTGGGGAACGCCTCCAGCGGGACCTGATGGCGCTCGTGGCGCCACGCCCAGCCCAGAATCGCGAAATCCGCCACGGACAGGTCGCCGGCCACGTATTCCACCTCCGCCAGGCGCCGGTCCAGCACGCCGTAGAGGCGCCGCGTTTCTTCCGAATAGCGCTTAAGCCCATAGTGCCGGTCGGCCTCCGGCTCGACCGTGCGGAAGTGATGCACCTGGCCCGGCATGGGCCCGAAGCCGCCCATCTGCCACATCAGCCACTCCAGCACCGGCACGCGCTCACGCAGGCTCGCGGGCAGGAACTTGCCGGTCTTCTCGGCAAGGTAAAGCAGGATCGCGCCGGATTCGAAGACGCTGATCGGTTGTCCATCGGGGCCATCGGCATCGACGATGGCCGGGATCCGGTTGTTGGGGCTGATGCGCAGGAAATCCGGCTGGTGCTGCTCGCCCTTGGTGATGTTCACCGTCTTGACGGTATAAGGCAGCGCCATTTCCTCGAGCGCGACGCTGATCTTGCGTCCGTTCGGCGTGTTCCAGGTGTGCAGGGTGATAGTCATGGGAATCGGTCCGTGATGAAGGTATCCAGGCTCAGCTTAGCGGCGCCGCGACATACTGGCGGAAGCCGGCACGCTCGGCAACGCGCGCATACCAGCGCTCGATATGGCGCAGTGCGGGACGGTCGATCTGGCCGTCCAGGCCGAACCAGCGGCGCGCGTAGGCGCCCAGCACCAGGTCGGCGAGCGTGAAGACGCCGCCTTCCATATAGTCGCGCCCTTCCAGGTGCTGGTCGAGCATCCGCCACAGTCCCGCCACCACGCCGGCTTCGGCGGTGAGGCGAGCCACATCGCGCTCGGCGGCGGGCGTGCGCACAAAGCCCCAGAAGACCGGCCGTTCCGCCGGCTGCAAGGTCGACAGCGACCAGTCCAGCCAGCGGTCCACGCTGGCGCGCACCTTGGGCGCGGCCGGGTACAGCGCGCCTGCCTTGCCATATTCCATGGCGAGGTAGCGCAGGATGGAATTCGACTCCCACAGCACAAAATCGCCATCGATGATGGTCGGGACGCGCCCGTTAGGATTCATGGCGAGATAGTCGGGCTCGTAGTTGCCGCCGAATTGCATGCCGGCGTCGATCCGCTGGAACGGCAAGCCAAGTTCTTCGCAAGCCCACAGTACTTTCTGCACATTGACCGAATTCGCACGGCCCCAGATCGTCAGCATTCGATGCGTCCCCGTTGAAGATTCCCGCGTTTCGCGGAAGCCTTCAACGATACACCAAGGCGCGGATCGGGGCCTCGGCGTCGCTCGGCCGGATCACTACCGCTGCGGCATGTCCGCGGCCGAGTAACCCAGGCTGACCGTGGCGTCCTGCGGAATCGGCGGCATGCCCGCATTCCACGCCAGCCACGCCTCGCGCATCGCCGCCAGCCGCTGGGGCTCGCGTTTTGCCAGGTTGGCGCGCTCGCGCTCATCGCGGCTGAGATCGAACAGGTACTCGTGTCCGTCCACCTGCAGGTACTTCCAGTCGCCGTCGCGCAGCGCGCGCTGGTCGCGGTGGTTCATGCGCCAGTGCAGCGGACGGTGGAAGCGGTGCGCCGCATCGCGCAGCAACGGCATCAGCGACACGCCGTCGAGCGGGTAGCCGGCATCGGCCTGCACGCCCGCCGCGTCCAGCATCGTGGCCGACCAGTCCATCGTCATGCAGTGCTGCGCGCTGGCGCCACCCGGCGCGATCACCGCGGGCCAGTGCGCGATCCACGGCACGCGGATGCCCCCCTCGGTCAGGTCCATCTTGCCGCCCACCAGCGGCCAGTTGTCCGAGAAGCGCTCGCCGCCGTTGTCACTGGTGAAGACGATCAGCGTGTTGTCGAGCTGGCCGAGCTGGCGCAGCGCCCGCACCAGCCAGCCGATGCCCTCATCCATGTGGCCGATCATGCGCCGGTAAGTGTGGATGTTGCCGCCGTCGAGATGGAAGAGGTTGTTGCTGACCTGCGGCGCCAGCGCGGCGTCGTCGCGGGTTTCCCACGGCCAGTGCGGCGCGGTGTAGTGCAGGCTCAGGAAAAACGGTGCGCCCTGCCCGCTCATGCGCGTCACGTAATCCACCGTGCGCCGCGACAGCAGATCGGTCAGGTAGCCGGCCTCCTGGTGCTCCGCGTCGTTGTGCCACAGGTCGTGGCGGCCGCTGGAATCGCAGTGCGTGAAGTAATCGACACCGCCCGCCATGGGCCCGAAAAACTCCTGGTAGCCCGACAGCAGCGGCCCGAACGCCGGTGCAAAGCCCAGGTGCCATTTGCCGATCAGCGCCGTGCGGTAGCCCTGCGCCTGCAGCAGCGAGGGCAAGGTGGGATGCGCCGGCGGCAGGCCCAGCGTGTTGTTGCCGCGGCTCTTGCTGTTGATCGGCTCCTCCGCCGCGCCGCGCAGCCGGTACTGATAGCGCGCCGTCATCAGCGCAAAGCGCGTGGGAGAGCACACCGGCGAGTTGGCATAGCCCTGCGTGAGCATCAGGCCGTTGGCGGCCAGGCTGTCGAGCACCGGAGACACCGGCACGCGCCCGCCATAGCAGCCCAGGTCCGCATAGCCGAGGTCGTCGGCGACGATATAGATCAGGTTCGGTTTCATTCGACCTTCATGCCGGTAGCGACGATGAGTTGACGATAACGATCGGACAGTTCCGACAAGCGCCGCGCGGCGGCCGCGCCCGTGACGCCTTCGGGCTGCAGGTCCAGCGCCTGCATGCGTGCCTGCACATCCGGCCGCGCCAGCGCATCGCCGATGGCACGCTCAAGCACGCGCACCACCGGCTCGGGCGTGGCCGCCGGCACCATCGCCACATACAGTACCTCATGCTCCAGGTCCTTCATGCCCAGCTGCGCCACGGTGGCGATGCCCGGCGCCAGCCGCGAGCGCTGGCGGCTGGTCACCGCCAGCGCCGTCACCTTGCCCGCCTTGACGAAGGGCAGCATGCTGGGCGTGGCCAGGAAGCCGCCATCCACCTCGCTGCCCACCACAGCGGTCACCGCCGGCGTGCTGCCCTTGTAAGGCACATGGTTCAGCCTGAGGCCGGTGGCGCGCTGGAACTCCTCGATGGCCAGGTGGCCCGGGCTGCCGCTGCCGCCGGAGCTGAAGTTCAAGCGCTTCGCCTTGGCCTGCTTGACCAGGTCCGGCAAGGAGGCGATGCCCGACGACGGGGACGTGCCTACCAGCAAACCCGAACTGGCCAGGATCATCAAGGGCTTGAGCTCGCCGGGCCGGAACGGCATGGTGCTGTAGATATGCGGGTTGACGGTAAAGGTGGTATCGATGCCGAACAGCACCGCGTAGCCATCGGCCGGGCTCTTGGCCACCGCGCCCGCGCCCAGGTTACCGCCCGCCCCCGGCTTGTTCTCGACCACAAAGGCCTGCTTGAGCTCGCCCTGCAGCACCTCGGCCACCGAGCGGGCCAGCAGGTCGGACGGGCCGCCCGGCGGGAACGCGTTGACGAAGCGCACCGGCTTGGCCGGATAGCGCTCCTGGGCGTGCGCCGCGAGTCCCGGCGCGCAGAGCAGCAGCGCAAGGGTTGCGGCCCGCAGCGGGGCGGAAAGGCGATGGAACATGGCGTGGTCTCCGTTGTTATGATGGCGCCGGCTGGCACCAGCTTGCTGGCGCCAACGTGCCGCACAACTGTACGTGCCATGCCATCGATTGTTCTAATCAATCATTCCCGGACCCATCGCCAGTCCATCGCGGCTAGCCGGCCACGCCCGGATGGACAGGTTGCACGCGATGTCGCGTGCAACGCTCCGCTGCAGCCGAAGCGTCGGGCCTGAATCGCAAGTGCCTTGCGCTGCCCAAGCCAGGCACTATCCTTATCGATACAGCCCGTGGCGGGCCTGTTCGATGAGCGTCACCCCACATGAAACAGATCAAGAGCATCCTGGTAGCCAATCGCGGCGAGATCGCCATCCGCATCATGCGGGCGGCCAGCGAGCTGGGCATTCGTACCATCGCCATCTACTCGAACGAGGACCGCTTCGCGCTGCATCGCTTCAAGGCGGACGAAAGCTACCTGGTCGGCAAGGCGATGAAGCCCACCCAGGCCTATCTGTCCGTGCCCGAGATCCTGCGGGTGGCCAAGCATGCGGGGGTCGATGCCATTCACCCCGGCTACGGCTTCCTGAGCGAGAACCCGGACTTTGCCCAGGCCTGCGCCGCGCATGGCATCGTCTTTATCGGGCCGGAGCCGGAAGTCATGCGCACGCTAGGCAACAAGATCGCCGCCAGGCAGGCGGCGCAGCGCGCCGGCGTGCCCGTGATGCCTGCCACGCCCGCACTCACGGGCAGCCTGGACGATGCACTCGCCGCTGCCGAGGCGATCGGCTATCCCGTGATGCTCAAGGCAAGCTGGGGCGGCGGCGGGCGCGGCATGCGCGTGATCGAGAGCGCGGACGACCTGCGCGCCCAGCTCGACGTGGCACGCCGCGAAGCGCTGACGGCCTTCGGCAACGACGAGGTGTACCTCGAGAAGCTGGTGCGCCAGGCGCGCCACGTTGAAGTCCAGCTGCTGGGCGACACCCATGGCAACCTCGTCCACCTGTTCGAGCGCGACTGCTCGATCCAGCGCCGGCACCAGAAGGTGGTGGAGCGCGCGCCGGCGCCCTATCTCGATCCGGCCCAGCGCGAGGCGCTGTGCCAGGCCGCGCTGCGCCTGGGGCGCGAGGTATCCTACACGCACGCAGGCACCGTCGAGTTCCTGATGGATGTGGAGACCTCGGCGTTCTACTTCATCGAGGTGAATCCCCGGATCCAGGTGGAGCACACGGTGACGGAGCAAGTGACCGGCATCGACCTGATCAAGGCGCAGATCAAGGTGTCGGAAGGCGCGCGCATCGGCGACGCTGCGTCCGGCGTGCCGCTGCAGGCCGGCATCGAAGTGCGCGGCCACGCGCTGCAGTGCCGCGTCACCACCGAGGACCCGGAGAACGGCTTCAACCCCGACTATGGCCGGCTGACCGCCTACCGCACCGGCGCCGGCTTCGGCATCCGCCTGGATAGCGGCACCGCGTATGCCGGCGCGGTCATCACGCCCTACTACGACTCCCTGCTGACCAAGGTGACCGCATGGGCGCCAACGGCCGATGAAGCGGCCCAGCGGATGCTCCGTGCCCTGCGCGAGTTCCGTGTGCGCGGCGTCTCGACCAACCTGCGCTTTCTGGAGAATGTGGTCTCCCACCCGAAGTTCGCCGCTGGCGACTACACCACCCGCTTCATCGACACCGAAGCCAAGCTGTTCCGCTTCACGGCGCGCAAGGACACCGCGACCAAGCTGCTGCAGTTCATCGGCGAGACCACCGTGCACGGCAGCCCCGAGATGCGCGGCCGCACCGCGCCGGCCGGCACGTTCGGGCCGCCGCGCCTGCCGGTGGATGCCGGTACCCCGCCCGTCCAGGCCGGATTGCGCCCCTTGCTCAAGCAGCTTGGCCCGGAGAAGTTCGCGGCGTGGATGCGCGAGCAGAAAGCTGTCCTGCTGACCGACACCAGCATGCGCGACGCGCACCAGTCGCTGTTTGCAACCCGCATGCGCACCTGCGACATGGCGCAGATCGCGCCGCACTACGCGGCCAAGCTGCCGGGGCTGTTCTCGGTGGAGTGCTGGGGCGGCGCGACCTTCGACGTCGCCATGCGCTTTCTCAAGGAGGATCCATGGCAGCGGCTCGAGAAGCTGCGCAGCGCCATGCCGGACATGTTGCTGCAGATGCTGCTGCGCGCGAGCAACGCCGTGGGCTACACCAACTATCCGGACAACGTGGTCCGTCATTTCGTGCAGCAGGCCGCGGCCACCGGCATCGACCTGTTCCGGGTCTTCGACTCGCTCAACAGCGTCGACAATATGCGCGTCGCCATGGAGGCCGTGCGCGAATCCGGCGCCCTGTGCGAAGGGGCGATCTGCTATACGGGCGACCTGTTCGACGCGTCACGCCGGTACACACTTCCCTACTATCTCAAGATGGCGAAGGAACTGGAAAGCGCGGGCGCGCACATCATCGCCATCAAGGACATGGCCGGGCTATGCCGGCCGGCAGCGGCGAAAGCGCTGGTCAGCGCGCTGAAACAGGAGACCGGCCTGCCGATCCACTTCCATACGCACGACACCAGCGGCATTGCCGCCGCCAGCGTGCTCGCCGCGATCGACGCCGGCGTGGATGCGGTGGACGGCGCCATCGATGCGCTGAGCGGCCTGACCTCGCAGCCCAACCTGGGTTCGATCGTCAGCGCGCTGCATGGCACCGAGCGCGCCCCGGCGGTCTTGCCCGCGGCCATCCAGGAAATCTCCCGCTATTGGGAAGACGTGCGGGCGTATTACGCGCCCTTCGAATCCGAGATGCGTGCCGGCACGTCCGACGTCTATCTGCATGAAATGCCCGGGGGCCAGTACACCAACCTGCGCGAACAGGCCCGGGCCATGGGCCTGGAGCCACAATGGGCCCGCGTGGCGACGACCTATGCCGAGGTCAACCAGCTCTTCGGGGATATCGTCAAGGTCACGCCCACCTCCAAGGTCGTGGGCGACATGGCGCTCTATATGGTGGCCAACAACCTCAGCGCCGACATGGTGCTGGCACCGGACAGCAACATCCAGTTCCCCGACTCCGTCGTCTCCCTGTTTCGCGGTGACCTGGGCTTCCCCGAGCAGGGCTTTCCGCGGGCGCTGCAGGACAAGGTGCTCAATGGCATGGCGCCGCTCACGGCACGCCCCGGCGCCGTCATGCCGCCGGCCGACATGGAAGCCGCGCACGCGGCGGTACAGGCGCTGCTCGGCCATGCGCCGACGGAGAACGACATCTCCGCCTACCTGATGTACCCCAAGGTGTTCGCCGACTTTGCGCATGCGCGCAAGACCTACGAGGACGTATCGGTGCTGCCCACCCCGGTGTTCTTCTACGGCATGCAGGAAGGCGAGGAAGTCGCCGTCGATATCGCCCAGGGAAAGACGCTGATCGTCCGCCTGCTGGGCAAGTCCGTGGCGGACGACGACGGGCAGGTAAAGCTGTTCTTCGAGCTCAACGGCCAGCCCAGGCTGGTGCGCGTGGACGCCACCCGGGACGGCGGCGGCAAGCGGCGGCGCGCGCCCGCCGAGGAAGGCAATCCCCTGCATGTGCCGGCCCCCATGCCCGGCGCGGTCGCCTCGGTCTGCGTCAAGGCCGGCGACATCGTCAAGGCAGGCGCCACCCTGCTCTCGCTCGAAGCCATGAAGATGGAAATGACCATCCAGGCCGAAGCCGACGGCGTGGTCGAGATGGTCCATGTCAAGCCGGGAGACCTGGTGGAAGCCAAGGACCTGCTGGTGGCGATGAAGCCGGCTTAGCGCGCATCGCCGACGCGCCTGCCTAAGCCCTGGCCTTTCGCAATCGCGCCGTGGCTTTCCTGGCCGAAAGCGCGGCGATGACGTTGGCCACCATCGGGTTCTCCCGCGTGGTCGACCAGGCCATGGCGGTCGTCACGACGTTCACCGCTTCCTTCAGCGGCCGGACCACCACATTGTCCGGCGCGGCCTTCTTCAAGGACGCGGGAACGAGCGCGATCCCCTGCCCGCATCCGACGAAGGCGATCTGCGAAGACACCGTGCGCACCTGGTGCAGCACCCGCGGCGAGAAGCCCGCGGTGCGGCAGGTCGCGATGAGGCTGTCGTAGTAGACCGGGCTGACCTGCCTGGCAAACATCACGAACTCCTCATCGGCCAGCGCCGCCAGCCTGATGCGGGGCACCTCGGCCAGTGCGTGCGCCCGTGGCAGCGCAACCGCCAAGCGGTCCTGCTTGAGAGGAATGGACTGGATCGACGGGCCCAGTTCCCCTTCAAGACGCGCGAAGGCCAGATCGACGTCGCCACGCTCCAGCGCGGGCACCGCGTCGACGCTGTCGATCTCCGTCACGGAAATGGTCAGCTGCGGGTACTCGGCCTTGAGATGGTCGATCAGCGCAGGCAGCGTGTCCAGCATCGCGGACGAGATCGCGCCGATCGTCAAGAGCCCGGTCTGGCCATGCACGGCTTCCCGTACCGCCACGTCGAGCCGCTCCAGCTGTTCCGCGAGCTTTTGCACGGCCGGCAGCAGCGCGGCGCCGACCGGCGTGAGCTGCGCGCCACGCCGCGAGCGCTCGAAGAGCTTCACCTTGAGTGCCTGCTCCAGTATCTGGATCTGCTCGGTGACGGGCGGCTGGGACATGCCCAGCCGCTTGGCGGCACGCCCGAAATGCTGCTCCTCGGCAACAGCCAGGAACACCCAGAGGTGACGGACAAGCCGGAAATTGATCATGGTTGCCTTGATAGGTTTTACATATTGATAGGTTACCGGATTCGGAATTTACATATCCATCTCTATCGCCGAAAGTGGAAACCTGGCAACCCGAATCGCAGGCTCGAAATGACCTCCCCCACCTTGCTCGACCGCCTCGCCGCACTCGATACCAACACGGTGTCGGATGCCCTCGATTTCCTAAACCTTCCTGGCGCAACCTTTGGCATTCGCCCGCTCTGGGACTGCGCGAAGATCGTTGGCCGGGCCAGCACCATCCAGTTGGGCCGCAAGACGGATGCCAAGCCGACGGTGCACCTGATCACCCCGGTCGTCGCCGGGATCCAGGCCGATGACCGCGTGCTTGTGATTGCCGGCGGCATCGATGGCGTCTCTTGCTGGGGCGACATCCTGGCCAATGCCGCCACCGCCAGGCAGGTGCGAGGCTCCGTGATCGACGGCCTGAGCCGCGACATCGAAGGCAGCGAATCCATCGGCTATCCCGTGTTCGGGCGTGGCGTCACCATGATCAGCGCTCGCAACCGGATCGTGCAGGTGGGCTCCGGCGAGCCTGTCAACTTCGCTGGAGTGGTTGTTCATCAGGATGACTACGTGATCGCCGATCGTTGCGGCACGGTATTCGTGGCGGCCGCGCGCATCGAAGCAGTCGTGGCGCTTGGCGAACGCATAGCACACCGCCAGGACTTGATGGTCAAGGCCGTGCGCGCCGGACGTTCGGTCGCTGAAGTCATGCATGACAAGGAATTCGACGCCATCCACAGTGGAGATGCCAAATGAATGCAGCAGACAAAGAACTATCGGCCTTGTTCGCAGGCCTGGACACCCCCGGCGTGTCCGACGCCATGGACAAGCTGGGCCTGCCCGGCCAGTGCCTGGGCATTGCGCCGCTGGACAACTACACCCAGGTCGTCGTCGGGCCCGCCTACACCGTCAGGTACGTGTCCGCCAGCACGCCGCCGGGCACGGTCGGCGACTTCATCGATGACGTGGCCGAAGGCGATGTGGTGGTGATCGACAACGACGGCCGCACCGACTGCACGGTCTGGGGCGACATCATGACCCAATATGCCGGCGCGCGGAGGATCGCGGCCACCGTTATCGACGGTGTGTGCCGTGATGTGGCCAAGGCGCTCGGCGACGGGTATCCGCTGTTCACGCGCGGCCGCTTCATGCGCACCGGCAAGGACCGTGTACAGGTCGAAGCAATCAACGCGCCGGTCTCCATCGGCACGGCCCGCGTCTGTGCCCGCGATATCGTCGTTGCGGACGCCAACGGGGTGGTCGTCGTCCCGCGCGACCGGGCCCGCGAGGTTGCCGAACTGGCCCGCCAGATCGAGTCCGTGGAAGCGCGGATTCGCGAGCACATCGCCAATGGGAAGACCCTCGGGGAAGCCCGCGCGGCATTGGGCTACCACACGCTGCAAAGGAAAGCCTGATGACAACCGCTGCACAGCGCCTGAATGAGAACCTGGCCAGCGCCCAACCCTCTGCCACTTACCGGATGATGGACCGCGTGGCGGCCAAGCGCGCATCCGGCGCAAAGGTGATTTCGCTCAGCGCGGGCGAGCCGGACTTCGATACGCCGGTGCATATCTGCAACGCCGCGGTCGACGCGATTCGCCAGGGCCACACCCGGTACACGCAGGTCGCCGGCCTGCGCACCCTGCGCGAAGCCGTTGCCGCCAAGTTCAGGCGCGAGAACGGGCTCGACGTGGACTGGCGGGACACCATTGTCTGCAGCGGCGGCAAGCAGGTGATCTACAACGCCCTGGCGGCGACCCTGAACGAGGGCGACGAGGTCATCGTGCCCGCGCCTTACTGGGTCAGCTACCCGGAGATGGTCCAGCTTTGCGGGGCGCACCCCGTGGTGGTGTCATGCGATGCGGACGTCGGATTCAAGCTGACGCCGGCCGTCCTCGCCGCGGCGATCGGCCCGAAGACGCGCTGGCTCATCCTGAATTCCCCCGCCAACCCCACAGGGGCCGTCTATACGCGCGGCGAACTGGCAGCGCTTGCCGAGGTACTGCTTGCGCACCCGCATGTGTTGATCCTGTCGGATGACATCTATGAGCATCTGACCTTTGACGGCGAGCGCTTCCATACCCTTGCAGCGGTCGAGCCGCGCCTGGCGGCGCACACGCTGACGATGAACGGCGTGTCCAAGGCCTATGCCATGACCGGCTGGCGCATTGGCTTTGGCACGGGCCCGCGCTGGCTGCTTGAGGCCATGGAAAAGCTCCAGGGCCAGCAGACTTCCGGCGCCAGCTCCATCTCCCAGCACGCCGCGCTGGCGGCGCTTGACGGGCCGCAGGCGTTCATCGCCCAGACGCGGCGCGTATTCGAGGCGCGGCGCAACCTGATGGTCGAGCTGCTCAACGAGACACCGGGGATTTCCTGTGCGGTGCCGAGCGGCGCGTTCTATGCATTCGCCTCCTGCGCAGGGCTTCTCGGCCGGCGAACGCCGGCCGGCACGTTGCTGAACACGGACGAGGATGTTGCGCTTGCGCTGCTGGACGAGGCCAACGTGGCGGTCGTGCACGGCGGTGCCTTCGGCCTTGCGCCCTACATCCGCGTTGCCTACGCGCTGGACACCGAGTCACTGCGCCAGGCATGCCAGGCGATCCAGCGGTTCTGCGCGGCGCTGAGCGATTGAACCGATTGAGTAGCAGGCAGCGTAGCGCCGCATGCCGGCGCTACGCTGCCTCCGATCCTCAGAACGACCGCGGCATGCCAAGGATGTGCTCCCCGACATACGACAGGATGAGGTTTGTCGAGATCGGCGCGACCTGGTACAGGCGGGTTTCGCGGAACTTGCGCTCCACATCGTATTCCGCGGCGAAGCCAAACCCACCGTGATACTGCAGGCAGGCGTTGGCGGCCTCCCAGGAGGCATCCGCCGCCAGCAGCTTGGCCATGTTGGCCTGCGCGCCGCAGGGCTGGTGCTCGTCGAACAGCTTGGCAGCCTGGAAGCGCATCAGGCTCGCCGCTTCCACGTTGACGAACGCCCGCGCGATAGGGAACTGCACGCCCTGGTTCTGGCCGATGGGCCGGCCGAACACCACGCGCTCGTTGACGTACTTGGTCACCTTGTCGATGAACCAGTAGCCGTCGCCGATGCATTCCGCGGCAATCAGCGTGCGCTCGGCGTTCAGGCCATCCAGGATGTACTTGAAGCCCTTGCCCTCCTCGCCGATCAGGTTCTCGGCCGGGATCTCCAGGTTGTCGAAAAAGAGCTCGTTGGTCTCGTGATTGACCATGTTGATGATCGGCTGGACCGTCAGGCCCTTGCCGATGGCCTCGCGCAGGTCCACCAGGAAGATGGACATGCCTTCCGACTTCTTCTTGCACTCCGCCAGCGGCGTGGTCCGCGCCAGCAGGATCATGAGATCCGAGTGCTGCACGCGCGAGATCCAGACCTTCTGGCCGTTGACGACATACTTGTCGCCCTTGCGCACCGCGGTGGTCTTGATCTTGGTGGTATCCGTCCCGGTGCTCGGCTCGGTGACCGCCATGGATTGCAGGCGCAGCTCGCCGCTCGCGATCTTCGGCAGGTACTCCCTCTTTTGCTCGGGGGAGCCGTGGCGCAGCAGCGTGCCCATGTTGTACATCTGGCCATGGCAGGCGCCCGAGTTGCCGCCGGCACGGTTGATCTCTTCCATGATGACCGAGGCCTGCGTCAGGCTCAGCCCCGATCCGCCGTACTCCTCGGGGATCAGGGCGGCCAGCCAGCCGGCGGCGGTCAGCGCATTGACGAATTCCTCGGGATAGCCCCGGACCTCGTCGATCTTGCGGAAATACTCCGACGAGAACTGCCCGCACAGGTCGCGGATGGCTTCGCGGATTTCTTGATGTTCATCGACTATGTTCAGCACGGGATGTCTCCGTAAGCGCTTTGCTTTGTCTGGTTCGGTTTGATTCGGTTTGATTCCGAATTGATTCCGATTGGATGAGCCTGGCTTAGCCAAGCTCGGCGGTAGCGGTCATGGCGAGGGCGCCGTCCGCCTGGCGAATCCACAGCGCGACCGTCTTGCCGTCCTCGCTCACTTTCCCGCAGGCCTGGAAGCGCTGGGGAACATGGGTCGGCCGCACGCCCTTGAAGGAGAAGCTGCTGACGGTGGCATCCGGCAGATTCCTGCGTACCAGGTCGAGCAGCAGCACGGCCAGCAATGGGCCGTGGACGATCAGGTCCGGATAGTGCTCGACGGTGGTCACGTACTCGTGGTCGTAGTGGATCCGGTGGCCATTGAACGTCAGCGCGGAGAAACGGAACAGCAGCACCGGGTCGGGTGCGATATCGCGGGACCAGTCTTCGTCCGTGCGCGCGGCAACCGGCTCCGGCGCCGCGGCGCCCGTGGCGGCTTGCTCGCGGTAGACGATGTCGTGCTCTTCCGTCACGGCCAGGCCCTGCGGCCCCGAATATCTGTGCTCCACGGTCACGAAGGCCAGCGAGCCGGTCCGGCCCGTCTTGGCACTCACGTCGAGGATGGTGGAGGTCTTCGACACCGCGTCGCCAACGCGCAGCGGCTGGTGAAAGCGCAGGCGCCCGCCGGCCCACATGCGGCGCGGCAGTGGCACGGGCGGCAGGAAGCCACCGCGATTGGCGTGGCCGTCGACGCCCAGCTCGGACTGCCGGTGCAGCGGCAGGAAATACAGCCAGTGCCAGAGCGGCGGCAAGGCATCGCCACGCACGGGGGCCGGGTCTTCACGGTCCAGGGTCGCGCAAAGCGCCTTGACCGGGAACGCGGTGATTTCGTCCTGGGACTCGGTTGACTTACCGATCCACTCCTTCAGTTTGGCAGTGTCCATCAATCTCTCTGTGGTTATGCTCGGGGTCAATCGTTGATGTTGATCAGGCCGGCGCCCGGCCCGCGCGCTCAAGCAGGCTCACGGCGCGCGCAATGACGGGCGCGTCGATCATTTCGCCGTCCAGCTGGAATGCGCCCGGGCCTGACCTTGCCTGCTCGACCACTCTCGCGGCCCAGGCCAGTTGCGCTTCGGTTGGCCGGTAGGCGCCGTTGACTTCGGCCACCTGCGCGGGATGAATGCAGAGCTTTGCCCCGAAGCCCAGGCGCCGCCCGCGTTCGGTGGCGTTGCGGATTTCGTCGACATCGGCAATGGCAAGCGTCACCCCGTCCACCGGCGCCGCGATGCGCGCGACCCGGGACGCAAGGACGAGCATGGAGCGGAAAAACAGCAGTTCCTGGTCGTCGCCTTCGATGCCCATCTCAGTGCGGAAATCCACGGTCCCGAATACCAGGCGGTCAACGCCCGGCGCGCCGGCCACCTCGTTGACATTGGCCATGCCCCTGGCGGTCTCGATGAGCGGGAGCACCTTCACGCCGGGGCGAAGGTGTTTTGCCACCAGCGCGACATCCGCCGCGCTTTCCGCCTTGGGCAGGACGACGCCCGTCACGCCTGCCTCGCCGCAAAAGCACAGGTCATGCTCAAACCATTGCGTCTGCGCGGCATTGATGCGCACCATGCCGGCGCCACCGCCAGCCAGGTACGCCTCCAGCAGCCCCCTTGCCCGGTCCTTGTCCTCGTCGGACACCGCGTCCTCGAGGTCGAGAATGACCGCGTCCGCGCCTGACGCGTTGGCTTTGGCGAAGCGTTCGGGACGATTGGCGGGCACGAAGAGATAGGAACGAGCGATAGCGGCGGTTGCCATGAGGTCTTTATCCGGATAGCGGGCAATAGCGGGCAATAGGTTCAGATCGCGCCTTCGGCGCTGAGGCGGGCTACATCGTCCGCGGTGTAGCCAAGCTCGCGCAGGATGCGCTCGCTGTGCTGGCCAAGCGCGGGAATCGCGTCCATGCGTGGCTCGAACGACTGCGGGGTGCCGGGCGGCAGTAGCGCCGGAATGACGCCGACGGGCGACTGCACCGAGGTCCAGCGCTCGCGCGCCTTGAGCTGCGGATGGTCCCAGACGTCGCGCATGTCGTTCATGCGGGCATTGGCGATCTGCGCGCGCTCGAGCCGCTCGATCACCGCCTCGATCGTCAGGGCGGAGAACACCGTCGTGATGATCTCCGTCAGTTCCGCGCGGCTCTGTGTGCGCAGGGAGTTCGTGACAAAGCGCGCGTCGGCCGTCAGCTCCGGCCGCTCCAGCACGACGCGGCAAAAGGCCTCCCACTCGCGCTCGTTCTGCAGGCCCAGGATGATGGTCTTGCCGTCGCCGGCGGTAAAAGGGCCGTACGGGAAGATGGTGGCGTGCGAGGCGCCGGCACGCGGCGGCGGCGTTGCGCCATCGAAGGCGTAATAGAGCGGGTAGCTCATCCACTCGACCATGCTCTCCAGCATCGACACGTCGATATGCGCGCCCTTTCCGGTCTTGCCGCGCTGCAGCAGCGCGGCCAGGATGTTGGTATAGGCGTACATGCCGGCGGCGATGTCGGCAATGGAGCAGCCTGCCTTGGCGGGGCTATCGGGGGTGCCGGTGATGGAGACGAAGCCGGACTCCGCCTGGATCAGCAGGTCATAGGCCTTCTTGTCCCGGTAGGGACCGTCGTTGCCGTAGCCTGAGATATCGCAAACGACCATGCCGGGGTAGCGCTGCGACAACGCCGCATAGGAAAGGCCGAGCCGGTCCGCCGCGCCCGGCGCCAGGTTCTGGACCAGCACGTCGGCCTTGTCGAGGATCTTGTCCAGGATGGTGGATGCCTCGCTGTGCTTGAGGTCCAGCGCCAGGCTTTCCTTGGAACGGTTGGTCCAGGCGAAATGCGAGGACAGGCCATCCACCCGTTCATCGTAGCCACGCGCGAAATCGCCCACTTTGGGCCGCTCGACCTTGATGACCCGGGCACCAAGGTCCGCCAGCTGCCGGGTACAGAACGGCGCGGCAATGGCGTGTTCGAGGGAAACAACGGTGATGCCATCCAGGGGGCGCATAGCAGCCTTATCCGGTCAGGGTCCCGCCTGCCCTGCGCAGCGCAGCGGCAAACGGGAGAAATGGGTCCACGGCGCCCCGTCCCAGCCGGAAGTCGCCACGCTTGGGCGGCACGCCTGGTGCAGCGTCCGCCGGAGCTAGTCTCTCAAAGTGAGGGGTATCGGTATATCTTGTTTTATCGAAGCATCCATTCGCTTTAGTGGAAACCATGCCTTGCCAGCGCGGCCGCCGCATGAATTGCGGCGCCAGCGACCCCTTGGTACAGTGGCGGCGAAGGAGTATCCATGCACTTTGACTTTGCCGACCTCAGGCTCTTTGCCCGCATCGCCGAGGAAGAAAACCTCTCTCGCGGTGCGAGAAAAGCATTTTTGTCCCCAGCCGCTGCCAGCGCGCGCCTCAAATCCCTGGAGGACCAGTTGGGCACCCGGCTGTTCTACCGGGAGAGCAAAGGACTGGCGCTGACGCCCGCCGGAGAACGGCTGCTGCGCCACGCGCGGGTCATCGAGCGGCAGTTCGAACATGTGCGCAGCGATTTCGAGGAGTTTTCGAAGGATACCGTCGGTCACATCCGCATCTTCGCGAACACCACCGCGGTCACGGAGTTCATGCCGGAAGTGCTTTCCCGCTTCATGGCGGAGCGCCCTGCCGTGACCGTTGACCTGCAGGAGCGCCTGACGCGGGACATCATCCGGGGCGTGCTCGACGGCAGCGCGGACCTTGGCATCATCTCCGGGCCCCTGAACCCGGAAGGGCTTGAAGTGGTGCACTTCAGCACCGACAAGCTCGTGCTTGCCACACCCATCGGCCATCCGCTCACGCAAAAGAGCAAGGTCTCGCTCGCCGACACCCTCGAGTACGAGCACGTGAGCCTGCACGAAGGCAGCACCCTGCATGCCTTCCTCACCGACCTGGTCCGCGAGCAACGGCGCAAGCTGCAGATCCGCATCCAGATTCGCAGCTTTGAAGCGATGTGCCGCATGATCGAAGCGGGCGTGGGCATCGGCGTGGTGCCGCTCTCCGCGGCGCTGCGGCACCGCCAGACCATGAAGCTCGCCATCGTCGAGCTGGACGACCCGTGGGTGATCCGCGAGCGCGCGGTCATCGTGCGCGAACTGCAGGGGCTGCCCGGCTGCGCGCGCGCCCTCATCGACGAGCTGATCAACGTGGCGCAAGCTGCCGGCGGGAGCCCGGCAAAGGTCATCGGCTGACGACGCGAACGTCCCACCAAGGCACCGCTACCGCATGGTGAACGGATTGCCGGAGCCCGCGCCGGTATTGATCCAGACGCTCTTGGTCTGCAGATAAGCCCGGATCGCGTCGATGCCGTTCTCCCGCCCCAGGCCGGAGTCCTTGTAGCCACCGAATGGCGACATGACACTGACCGCCCGGTACGTATTCACCCAAACGGTGCCGGCCTGTATCTGCTCGGACATGCGGAACGCCCTGCCGATATCGCTGGTCCACACGCCCGCCCCGAGACCGTAGCAGCTATCGTTGGCGATCGCTATCGCTTCGCGTTCGTCCTTGAACTTCAGGATGGACAACACCGGGCCAAAGACTTCCTCCCGCGCGATGCGCATCTGCGGGGTAACGCCGGAGAAGATGGTCGGCTCGACGAACCACCCGTCCCCGCACGACGCGGGCTGGCCGCCCAGCACCAGGTTGGCGCCCTCGTCCTTGGCAATCTGGATGTAGGAAAGCACCTTGTCATACTGCGCCGGCGTGGTAATGGGGCCGACCTGAGTCGAGGCGTTCATCGGGTTGCCAAGCTTTGCCGTCCTGGCCAGCGCCACCAGCTTGTCCACGAATGCATCATGGATGTCTTCCTGCAGCAGCAGGCGGGAACCGGCAATGCAGGTTTGTCCGCTGGCCGCGAAGATGCCCGAGACGGCGCCGTTGACGGCATCCTCCATGTTGGCATCGTTGAACACGATGTTGGGCGACTTGCCGCCAAGCTCCAGGCTGACATGCTTGAACTGCGCCGCGCACTGCTGGTTGATCACGCGGCCGGTGGCATCGGACCCCGTGAACGTGACCTTCCTGACCAGCGGATGCGTGACAAGCGGCGAGCCGACCTCCGCGCCGAAACCCGTCACGACGTTGAAGACGCCCGGCGCAAAGCCTGCCTCCTGGAACAGCAGCGCCAGCTCCAGCGCGGAAACGGAAGTGAATTCCGACGGCTTGACCACCACCGTGCACCCGGCGGCCAGCGCCGGCGCGATCTTCCACGCCAGCAGCATCAGCGGGGAATTCCAGGGCGTGATGGCGGCCACCACGCCCAAGGGCTCGCTGCGCGTGTAGTTGAAGTAGCCCTTCTTGTCGAGCGGGATGACCGTGCCCTCGATCTTGTCGGCCAGGCCGCCAAAATAGTAAAACCACTGCGGCAGGTACCTCACCTGCCCGCTCATCTCGGCGAGCAGCTTGCCGTTGTCCTGCACTTCGAACTCGGCCAGGCGCTCGGCGTCCCTGGCGATCAGGTCGCCGAGCCTGCGCAGCAACGCGCCACGCTGGGTGGCCGTCAGCTCCGCCCACGGGCCCACGCGGAATGCGCGATCGGCTGCGCTGGCCGCGCGGTCGACGTCGGCCGCCGTGCCGCGGGCAACCTCTGCCCAGGCTTTGCCGGTGAAGGGATTCTGGGTTTCGAACCAGCGACCGTCGCTTGCATTCACGAAGGTCCCGTCGATGAACATTTGATACTGCTTCATGGGGCAATGCTGTCCGGTTAGGTTGGAAGTGCAGGATGGCAAGCTGCCGCGGGACGGCTAGGACGGCTAGAACGGCTCGAAGCCTAGATGCTGGCGGAACCGGTTCTTGACGAATACGCCGTCGCGCGGCGGCAAGGCGCGCTGGTGCTCCTCGGCGCCGACGCTCACCCGGGCCACGGTCATCCCGCCGGCGTTGCGGATCGCGTGCGCCAGCGTCTCGATTTCGTCGATGTCGAAGATCTCGAGCGTCGTAGCCACGCCGCAACCCTTGGCCACCTGCGCGAGGTTGGTGCCCAGGCTGGTGTGGCTTTGCTGCATGCCGGTCTCGCCAAAGTGGCCGTTATCCAGGATCACCACCGCGAGGTTCTTCGGGTTCTGCGCAGCGGCGGTCGCCAGGCTGCCGATGCCCATTAGTTGCTCGCCGTCGCCCGTGATGGCGATGACCTGCTTGTGCGGCTGTGCCACGGCCAGCCCGAGCGCCACCGAGGTGGATCCGCCCATTGCGCCCCACAGGTAGAAATTGCTCGGCCGGTCGCCGGCGGCAAAGACGTCGTACGAGGGCGAGCCGAGACCGGTCACGACGAGCGCATCGGGAAACTGCCTGAGCAGCGCGGCAACGAAATCGCGGCGGTTGATCGCCGGCTTGGAGGTCGAGGTAGTCATAGGTTCAGCGCACCCACTTTTTGCGGCCGATGAGGCTTTGAGAGAGAAGAATCGCGACGCGTTGCCCGGCGTCGAATGCGGAAGACAGCCCCGCATCGACCAGTTCCGCAGCGTCCTGCGGCGAGTCCACGCGGTACACCGTGATGCCCATCAGCTTGAGCGCCCCCTCGGTGGCCAGGCCCATCGGCCCCTGCCAGGGATTGAACTCGGCGTACTCGCCGCGCATGGTCACGATGGTGAAGAACGGGAAACGGCAGCTTTCCAGCAGCGAGAACATGTTCACGCAGTTGCCCACGCCGCTGCTCTGCATGAGCAGCACCGCGCGCTCGCCGCCCAGCCACGCGCCGCTGACCACGCCGACGCCCTCTTCCTCGGTGGTAAGGACGATGTCGCGGATCTCCGGGTCGGCCTTGGCCCGCTGGATGACATGCGCGTGGCCGGCGTCCGGCACGTAGGCAACTTGGCGGACCCCGACTTGCTTGATGACTCGGAAGATGTCTTCTTGCCAGGCAAGGGGCTCAGGATTTGGATTTGTCATGGGAAGTGATCCAGGTAGGGGAACAACGCTGTTATCATAAAATTGAATGGAATCCTTTATGAAATACAATAATTTGATTCCTCCATCAGTAATTTGGATAGCCGGGCATCACCGGCCAACCATCAGGATCACGCACCCCACGCCCATGGACATCAAGCAACTTCGCGCCCTCCTGGCCATCGCCGAGACCGGCAGCGCCACCAAGGCCGCCGAGCTTCTTCGCATCGTGCAGCCGGCCGTCTCCCGGCATGTACGGCTGCTTGAAGAGGAGTTCGGCGTAGAGCTGTTCGAGCGCGAACGGCATGGCATGGTCCTCACCGACGCTGGCCGGACCCTGGTTGAGTACGGCCGCCGCGCACTGCGCGAGCTTGACCGGGCCAAGGCGGAGATCCAGCCGGTGGCCGGGACGATCTCCGGCACGGCGGCGCTCGGCCTGCTCCCCAGCACGTGCGAGCTGCTGGCCGCGGCGCTGGTCGCCACCGTGAAGGACAAGCACCCGCAACTGGTCATGCGGCTCAACGTGGGCTACGCGGGCAACCTCATGCAATGGCTTGAGTCGGGCGAGGTCGAGATCGCGCTGCTGTACGACATCAAGGCTTCCCCCGGCCTGCAGGTCGAGGCGCTGCTCGACGAACAGCTCTGCCTGATCGGCCTGCCCGGCACCGTGCCCGCGGGCGCCGCGCATACCATCGAGAGCCTGCGGGACCTGCCGCTGGTGCTACCCAATGCGCCGCACGGCCTGCGCACGGTGGTCGAGCATGCGTGTGCGGTAGCCGGGGTCTCGCTCACGGTCGCCGTCGAGACCAACTCCCTGAGCGTGCAGAAATCCCTGGTTGCCAAGGGCTTTGGCTATACGGTCCTGCCCAGCTCGGCGGTCTCCGAAGAACTGGAAAGAGGCACGTTGGCCGCAGCGCCGA
This sequence comes from Cupriavidus sp. 8B, assembly GCF_054589115.1. NCBI lineage: Bacteria > Pseudomonadati > Pseudomonadota > Betaproteobacteria > Burkholderiales > Burkholderiaceae > Cupriavidus > Cupriavidus sp. 8B. The sequence goes on from NZ_BAAILO010000435.1 coordinate 111,469, forward strand.
TCACCTCTCCCAACCTTTCCCGGCGCATCGTGCTGGCGCATCCGGCCACACGCCGGATGTCGCCTGCCGCCAGCTTCGCCTCGGCGGAACTGGTCACGCTGATCAAGCGCCTGGTGCTGGATGGCGCCTGGCCAGGCGCCACCTGGATTGGCGCGTAGCGCGGCCGGGCGCCGCCGAGGGCTGCACTCAATCCGCCTGGATGTTGCCCGCCTTGATGACCTCCGCCCAGCGGCGCGTCTCCGCCTGCACGAACCTGGCGGCCTGGTCCGGGCTGGAATCCACCACGGGTTCCACGCCGATCTTCTCCATCCGCTCCTGTACTTCAGGGTCCTTGACGGCCTGTTGCAGGGCCGCGCTCAGCTTTTCGATCACTGGCGCGGGCGTGCCGCGGGGCACCATCACCATGTTCCAGATCGAGGTTTCATAGCTGGGAAAGCCCGCCTCCTTCATCGTCGGGACATTCGGCAGCACGCTCGAACGCGTGCCGGTCGTGACCGCGAGCGCCTTCAGGCGCCCGGCCTTGATCATGGGCGCGGAAGTGGAAACGGCATCGGTGATGAACTGCAGGTCGCCGGACATCACGGACTGGATCGCCTGGCTCGCACCCCGGTAAGGCGCGTGGACGATGTCCAGGTGTTCCTGGTACTTCAGCAGTTCCACGGCCATATGCAGCGCGCTGCCCTTGCCCGCGGAGCCGTAGCTGTACTTGCCGGGGTGCTTCCTGATGTCGTCGACCAGTTCCTTTGCGATGTTGGCTTTCACCGATGGGTTCACCGAGAGCACCATCGGCACGGCGGCCACGATCGACACGGGCACGACCGCGCCGCTGTCGTAGGGAAGGGTCTTGTATAGCGACGCGTTGATGGCGTGCGAGCTGGTGCCGAACAGCAGCGTGTAGCCATCGGCCTTGCTCTTGGCGACGGCGTCGGTGGCAATGCTGCCGCCCGCGCCTGCCCGGTTCTCGACCACGATCGACTGGCCCAGCAGCATGCCGACCTTGTTGGCGACGATACGCGCCACCAGGTCCGTGCTGCCGCCGGCGGCAAAGCCGACCACCATGCGGATGGGATGGTCGGGGTACACCGGCTGGGCGTGCGCGCCAAAGGCGACGAGCGCACCGATCCCGACTTGCACAATCAAGCGTTTCATGTCTCTTCCAGATTGTTATAGTGCGGGCCCGGCGGCCATCGCCAGACCCGTGGAGACGATGGTAGCCAGCGGGCAAGACAATGGTGAAATAGAAAATTACGCTGCTGCCATCAGCGAACTAGATGCCTGCAGCGCTGGCCCGGGCGCGCGCTGCTACCGCCCTGCCGCAGGCGAACGCAAAAACGCCGCGCTGCGTCTGCAGGCGGCGTTCTTGCGATGACGGCGGGCCCTGGCCGGCCCGCGCTGGCACCCGTCATGCCATCTCGTTAGTCCGCTTCCACCTTCATCGTTCTCAGTAGCGGTTGCCATTTGTCGCTTTCCGCCTTGAGCCAGGTGTGCAGCCCTTCCGGCGTCTGCTTGTCGACCGGCACGACCTCGGCGCCGAGATCATCGAGCCGCTTCGCTACCAACGGGTCCTGCAGGCCCTTCTGCAGGGCTTTGGTCAAGCGCGCGGTGACGGCTGGCGGCGTGCCCTTGGGCGCGTAGACCCCATGCCAGACCTTCATCTCGAAGCCCTTGAGACCGCCCTCCTGCAGCGTCGGCGCATTGGGTAGCGCCTTGATGCGCTTGGGCGTGGTCACGCCATAGAACCTGAGCCGGTTGGCATTGATATGCGGCAGCGTCGACGTGGTCTGGTCGCACAACAGGTCGACCTGCCCGCCAAGCAGCGCCGTGAGCGCCGGCCCGGTGCCCTGGTAGGGAATCGCAGTCATCTTCACATGCACCGCCTCCTCGAACAGCAGCCCGCACAGCTGGGATACCGCCCCCAGCCCGGCATTGGCCAGGGAGACCTTGTCCTTGTTCTGGGTGACGTACTTCACCAGGTCTTGCGCGGTGGCCGGGGGCAGGTCCTTGCGCCCGAGCAGCGTCATCGGGACATCCGCGACTTGCCCGATGTACTCGAAGTCTCTCAGCGGGCTGTACGACAGCTTCTTGTACAGCGCGGGCGCCGTCGCCATCCCGTTGTGGTGGATCAGGATGGTGTAGCCATCCGGCTGGGCCCGCGCGACATAGGCCGCCGCGACGGTGCCGCCGGCGCCGAGGCGGTTCTCCACGATCACGCTCTGGCCGAGATCCTTGGACATCGCCTGCGCCAGTGCTCGCGCCACGACATCCGTCGGGCCGCCCGCCGAAAAGGGAACCACCAGCGTGACCGGCTTGGACGGGAACCCATCCGCGGCCATCGCGCCCGAGGCAAGCGCTGCCGCAAGCGGCCCGAAAACCATCCACCTCAACCCAGTGCCTACGTGCTTTATCGCGGTCATGCCAATCATCGTTGTCTCCGAAACTCGTGCCGGCAAGCTGAGTCGCTTGCCTGTTCTAGGGTGCTGGCCGAAGGTTGCCGGATAAGCCCGCGCAAGAGAATCCGGATTATCTGAACGGGCCATACGACGTGGCCGAACGCGGGCCCGCCGCCGTGTAGCATTCGTCGCATTGATTGACGCCATGGCGCCGCTGGACTGTAATGCGGCTTCTCGCGTGAGCGCCTTGCCAGGCCACGCGATCACGAACATCCGATTCACCAGGGTCGCCTCCATGCCAGCTTCCGTGCCAGCTTCCGTGCCAGCTTCCGTGCCAGCTACCAACCGCCTGAACCAGCCGCAATCGATCGAGGACCTCCTGCTCTATCGCCTGAGCTGCCTGCTGGCAGATGCCGGCGGCATCGTGATCCGCTATTGCGAGGGCCAGTTCGGCATCACGCGCAGGGAATGGCGCCTGCTGGCCCTGCTGGGCGCACAGGGTGCGCCGCACGAGATGAGCTCGTCCGAGCTGGCGCAACTGGCCCACCTGGACCGTCCCCGCGCCTCCCGCACGATCACCGCCCTGGTCGACAAGAAGCTGGTCAGCCGGGTGGCGCGGCCGGACGATGCGCGGCAGGTCACGCTGGCGCTGACCGCTGCGGGAGAGTCGCTGTACGGCGAGATCTTCCCGCTGACGAAACAGGTCAACCTGGAACTGCTGGATGCGCTGGAGGGCAAGGAAGTGGCGCAGCTAGGTGACATGCTGGGGCGGCTTGAGCAGCGCTCGCGGCAGATGGCCGCGCGTGGCGGCCTGCCGCTCGCGGACCGGCGGCGCGGAGGCAGCGGGCGCAGCCGCCAGGCGCCGGCGCAGGGCGATGCGCAGGTGGCTGGAAATGGCAAGTAGCCCGCCTGCTTAGCGCCGGCAGCCTCATGCTCAAGGCCTGCTACCTGCGCAAGGCCTGAGCACGCGCGCCACGGTCAGCGCCGCGCCTCCCGCGCCGCGAATCGGGTCTCCAGCAGCGCGGCGAATTCCTCGGTGATCGCGGAACTGGCCGACTGGCTGGACAGCGCCATGCACACTTCCACCGGGCAAGCCGGCAGCAGCGGCAGCACGCGCAGGCCGTGCGCGAACACGTCAGCCACGTACGGATTCACGATGCCGATGCCGGCGCCCTGCGCGGCCATGCTGCAGATGGTCCCCGAATAAGTGGTCTCGATGGTGGCCGACGGCTCTACCTGCCACTGCCGCATGCCCCGCAGGAATGCCACATGTAGTTCGTCATCGGCATTCAGCGTGAGCAGGAACTGGTTGTGCAGGTCGCGTACGTGAATCGTGGCGCGCCCGGCCAGCGCGTGGCCGGGATGCATGACGCAAACCGCGTTGGTGCGATGCATGACGCGCACGTCGAAGTGGGGATCGTCGAGATGGCTGGTGGACAGCACCAGGTCATACTGGCCATTGAGCAGGCCCTCGCGCAGGTGGTGCCCGCCTACCGTCTGCAGATTGACGTGCACGTCCGCATGGCGGCGCGCGAACTCGCCGACCACTTGCGGCATCACCCCCAGCCCGAGTGACGGCGTGCAGCCGATCCGCAGCACGCCGGTGCCGGACTTGCGCAGCACCGCCACGTCCTGCTCGATCCTTGCCAGCCCCATGAAGTGGTGCTGCACGGTATCGAACAAGCAGCGCGCTTCCTGCGTTGGGCGTAGCCGCCCCTTCTGTGTATCGAACAGCTTGAGCCCCGCCGCGGCCTGCATCTGGGCCAGCAGCCGGCTCACCGAAGGCTGGGTCGTGTGGAGCATCGCTGCAGCCGCGGTGGTGGTGCCGGTCAGCATCACCGCCCGGAAGGCTTCGATTTCTCGGAAATTCAGGGGTCTCGCCATGGGAAAACGTCCGGATCGATTAGACCCGCAAGATATACCACGACTGCATAGTCTCCCCGCGATAAAGCATTATTCAGAATAATGTCGCTCCCCTACACTCGCCGCACGATCAAGACGAACGCGCCGCCGATAGCCGGGCCAGCGGCCAAAAAAAGGGAGAACACTCCGATGAAGCGGAAGCTGCTGTTGAATCGCCGACAAGCTCAACGCTGATATCCGGCAGATCGTCGCCACGCCCGAATTCCGCCAGGGCCTGCAGGAGCAAGGCATGACCCCCGTGGCCAACACCCGCGACGCCGCGCAGCGCTTTATCGCGACGGAAAAAGCGCGCTGGGACCAGGTCATCGCCAAGGGCAAGATCAGCGCGGAATAACGCGGAACAACGCGGAATAACGCGAAGTAGCGCGGAACAAAGCGGCGCGATACCAAGGCGGCAAACCCGCCTTGCGCCAGCATATCCAGTCTCAACGGAAACCCAGCTTCATGCATTCCTCACGCATCATTGCCAGCCCGCTGCCCTACCGGCGGCTGGGCGCGGACGGCCTCCACCACTTCTTTGGCTACTACAACAAGAGCACCTGGGACCGCAGCCAGCGCTACGTGCTGGCGCAGCGCGTGCCGATGGCCGACGCCGAACTGGTGCCGGACCTGGTAGCCGAAATCGGCTTCTTCGACCTGCAGGATGGCGACCGCTTTCACCGCGTAGGCCAGACCACCGCCTGGAACTGGCAGATGGGCGCACAGCTGCAGTGGCTCGACGGCGCGCCCGGCAGGCAGCTCATCTACAACCGCAGGACGGACGACGCATCGGCCTTCTTCCCGCATCTGGGCCCGACGGTGCATAACGTGGACACGGGGGAAGACAGGACCCTGCCCATGCCCGTGTATGTGGTCGCGCCGAACAGCGAGTACGGCCTGTGCGTGAACTACCGCCGCCTGTACATCACGCACCAGACCATCGGCTACAGCGACGCGACGCCGCAACCCGCGCTGCCCAACGCGCCGGCCGACGACGGCATCCACTACATGGACCTGCGCACCGGCCAGACGCGCCTGGTCCTGAGCTACCAGGACCTGCGCAACTTCCACCCGAAGGCCTCGATGGACAAGGAGGCCATATCGAGATCAACCCGCGCTCGTCGCGCGTGCTGCTGCTGCACCGTTGGACCGAGCGAGTGAAGGACGAGACATGCTTCCTGCACCGGCTCATCACGGCCAATCCCGATGGCTCCGACCTGCGCCTGTTGGAGTGCTCCGACCATCCGCTGCCGCAACTGGCGGCGGATTTCGATCCCGGCGCGGTCGGCACGTTTGACTATGAGAAGTCCGAGTACCAGATCTCGCATCCGCTGTGGCAGGACGATGAGCACATCATCGTGTGGGGGCCGCATGCCGGCAGCATCCACTACCACCTCTATCACGACAGCGAGGACGGCGAGGTGCAGGTCATCGGCGACGGCGTGCTGACGGAAAACGGCCACATGACATTCTCGCCGGTGGCGCGCAACTGGCTGCTGAGCGACACCTATCCCGATGCCGCCACCAACGAGCGGATCCTCTTTCTCTACGACACGGCGTCCGGCTTGCGCCATGACCTGGGCAGCTTCTACACGGACCCCGGCCTGAAGAAGGAGAACCGCTGCGACCTGCATCCGCGCTGGAGCCGCGACGGCCGCCACGCCTGCATCGACTCGATCCACGATGGCGAACGGCAGATGTACGTGATGGACGTCAGCGCGCTCACAGCCAGCGCCTGAAACAAGGCCGCCCTGGCCTTCAGCGCGTCGCCACAATAAAGAACCTCGGGAACGGCAGCAGCACGCTGCCGTCCGCCATCGGCGGATAGGCGCGCGCCACTGCCGCCGTATAGCGCTCCAGGTACGCCGCGCGCTCGGCTTCGTCCAGCGGGTCGAGGAAGGGGCGCAGGCCGGTGCCCTTGAACCACTCGACAATGGCGGCGGGGCCGCCGGCCAGCGCGTGGTGGTAGGTGGTGTGCCAGACATCGACCGTACTGCAATGCGCGCGTAGCAGTTCGTAATACCAGCCAGCGCCCTGCAACCCGGTACGCGCCTGCGAGGCCGCGGCCAGCTTGCCGGCCCACGGGCCATCGGCGGCGACCTCGCGCATCAGGCGGTGCGCGGGCGTGTCCAGCGTGTCGGGCACCTGGATGGCAAGGCTGCCGCCGGGCGCCAGCTTGGCGGCCAGCGCGGGCAGCAGGCGGCCGTGGTCGGGCAGCCATTGCAGCACGGCATTGGCGAGGATCACATCGTAGGGGCCCGGGTCATACCAGGTTTCGATGCTGCTCACCTCGAACTTCAATGCCGGCAGCCGCTTGCGCGCGGCTTCGACCATGTCGGCCGAGCTGTCCAGCCCGGTCACGCTCGCGCCGGGAAAGCAGGCGGCCAGCACCTCGGTCGAGTTGCCCGGGCCGCAGCCGATGTCCACCGCAATGCGCGGCTCGCGCCCCGGCACCGCGGCCAGCAGGTCGCGTACCGGGCGGGTACGCTCGTTCTCGAATTTCACGTATTGCTTGGCTGACCAAGTCATTGCTGCTCCTTTGCGGGTTCGGTCCTAGTGCTTCGGAAGATCTGGCTTGTTCGGATTCTTCGGCATCGCGGGCTGCCTGGCCTGTTGCAGCGCGGCCCTGCCCTTGAGGGTCAACGCGACGATGGCCTGCGCGCGCGGCACGCCAGGCCGGGACGTCATCCCCACCAGGCCGGCCGTCGTCGCGTCCTCCCACGCGGACAGCCGTGGGCAGGACGTGCGCCATGCCGCCATGGTGTCGGCGAAGGTGCGCGGCGTGGCGTCCAGCCACGCCAGGAATTCCAGCAAATTGCCGGAGTACGAGGGGGCGGGAAGGTTGGCGTCCCTGCCTTGATCCTGATCCGTTCCCGTTCCCGTTCCCTTTCCCTGGTCCATGGCCGTGCTCCGTTGATGCCCGAAACATGCCGTCAGGATAGAGCCGAACTGCTATGATTTCCAATGCATATTGAACACGATTTCAATACCCTTAGAGTATGGCAATGATAGAGCTACGCCGGCTGCGCGCCTTCGTCGTGCTGGCCGAAGAAGGCCACGTCACCCGCGCCGCCGAGCGCCTCGGCATGCAGCAGCCGCCGCTCACGCGCCTGCTGCGCGGGCTGGAAGAGGAACTGGGCGTTTTGCTGATGCGCCGCCTGCCGCGCGGCGTGCGCCCGACAGAGGCCGGCCTGGCGTTGCTGGAAGAGGCCCGCGCCGTGCTGGCCCGTGCCGAAGGCGTGGCCGACGTGGTGCGCCGCGCCGCGGCCGGGGAGCAAGGGCGGCTGGCGGTGGGCTTTACCAGCTCCGCCGCCCTGCACCCCTTTGTGCCCGCCGTGCTGCGCCGGTTTCGCGAGAGCGTGCCGGGCGTTGCGGTGACGCTGGAGGAAGCCGGCACCAGCGAGCTGGTGGACGCGATCCTGCACGAGCGGCTGGACGCCGCTTTCGTACGCTCGCCGGTGGGCAGCACCGCCGGGCTGGTGCTCGATGCCGTGCTGGAGGAGCCGATGCTGGCGGCGCTGCCGGCAGGGCATCCGCTGGCGGCGCAGGCTGGCGCACTGCCGCTGGCCGCGCTGGCGCGCGAGCCCTTCATCCTCTACCGCCGCCCCGCCGGGCCCGGCCTGTATGACGCGATCCTGACGGCCTGCCGCGCCGCGGGCTTCAGCCCGCTGGTGGCGCAGGAAGCGCCGCGCCTGCCGGCCACGCTCAGCCTGGTGGCGGCGGGCCTTGGCGTGTCCGTGGTGCCCGCCTCCATGCACCGCCTGGGTGGCGAGGACATCGTCTATCGCCCGCTGGGCGAGAGCCCGCCGCTGACCGCGCCCCTGCACCTGGCGCTGCGCCACGGCATGCTGCCGGCGGCCGTGGTCCGCTTTCGCGCAATGGTGCGCGAGATGGTGGCTGCTGCGACCGAAGCACCCAATGCAACCAATGCACCCAATGCACGCGGGACGTGATGCGAGAACAATCGCGCCATGATGTCATTCAACCGCAAGACAGCCGCGCACGCGGTGAGCCAGATGGATGAAGTGACGCAGCAGAACGAGCCGCTGGTCGAAGAAGCGGCCGCGGCAGCGCAATCGCTGGAAGAACAAGCCGCCAAGCTGAAGGACACGGTGGCCGTGTTCAGGCTGGGCAACCAGGGCGTGGCAAGCGCGGCGAGTACGGCGAGTGCGGCGAGTGCGGCGGCGCCCCGTGCCGTGCGGGCCGTGAGCAGGCCCGCGGCATCGTCGCCACGCCGCGCCGCACCGGTGGCACCGCGTGCCGCTGCGGCTGCGGCGCCGGCCTCGGCATCCGACGGGTCGTCCTTCTAGTCGGAACGGCGCGCGGCCGCATAGAGCCGTGCCAGCTGCGCGGCGGCCGCTTCCAGCAGTGCCCCGCCCTGCGCGATCGACCAGGCCAGCGACGCAGGGCCGGCCTGCACCGAGAAGCAGCCGTCGAACGCCTCGCGCAGCAGCGCGCCATCGGCAATCTCCCCCGATAGCAAGGTCACCGGCACGCCGTGCCGGCGGCCCAGCGCCGCGATCAGCGCCGGGCCCTTGCCAAGCAAGGTCTGGCGATCCGAGCGGCCTTCGCCGGTCAGGATCCAGTCGTACCCGGCCACCGTCGCCAACCCGGCGGCGTCGAGGATAAAGCTGCCGCCCGGCAGCAATTGCGCGCCAAGCAACCGCAGGGCAAAGCCCAGCCCGCCCGCGGCGCCCGCGCCCTGCGCTTGCGCTGCATGGCGACCGAGCGCCAGCTCGCAGCGCGCCGCGAACTCCCCCAGCACCTCGTCCGCTTGCGCGAGATCCGTCACGCCCTTTTGCGCGCCAAAGATCATGCTGGCGCCAAGCCGCCCGCACAAAGGGCTGGTGACATCGGTGAGCGCCACCAGGTGCGGCGCTTGCCACTGGCCCGCATCAGCGCGTGGGCGCAGGCTGCGGATCGAAGCAAGATTGTCGAGCACCGGGTCGATGCGCCCGCCCGCCGCATCGAGGAAATCGAGCGCCAGCTCCGCCAGCAGGCCGGCGCCGGCATCGTTGGTGGACGAGCCGCCCAGGCCAACCACGATGGTGGCGAAGCCCTGCGCGGCAATCCCGCGTATGGCCTGCCCTACCCCGCGCGTGGTACGCGCGCCGGGCGCGGCCACCGCGTCGGGCAGGCCGGCCACCGCCGCCACATCGAAGATCGCGAAGGCGCCAAGCGCCGCGCTCTCGCATGCGGCAAACGGCATGCGCACAAGCTGGCCGTTGGCATCCGTCACGTCCACCGCATGCCAGCGCCCGCCGCATGCCGCGGCCACCACGGCAGCCGTGCCTTCGCCGCCATCGGCAATGGGTACCTGCGTCACCCGGGCATCCGGCAGCGCATTGCGGATGCCCTCGGCCATATGCCGGGCCGCCGCCGGCGCATCCAGGCTGCCTTTGAACGAGTCGGGCGCCAGCAGCACGCGCAGCCCGCGCGCAGGCACGGTCTTCAACGCCATCTCGCTGGTCACGGCGCGGCCAGCTCGGAGATCTCGATCAGGTTCAGGTCCGGATCGCGCACGTAGACGGAGCGGATCTTCTGCGTGGCGCCGGTCCGCGCGACCGGCCCGGCAACGATGGGCCAGTCGGATGCGCGCAGCCGCTCGATCACGGCATCGAGCGGGATCGATGCGATAAAGCACAGGTCCAGCGCGCCGGGCACCGGCAGGTGCGCCTTGGGCTCGAACTCCCTGCCCCGCACGTGCAGGTTGATCTTCTGGTTGCCGAAGCGAAACGCCACGCGGTTCTCGCCGAAGGCTTCCAGCTGCATGCCGAGCACGCGCGTATAGAAATCGATGGTGGCGCCGGCATCCGTGCTGGTCAGCACCAGGTGGTCGAGGTGGTCAATCATGTCGCGCTTGCTCTCTCTGCGATTTAGCCGAAAGCCATCATTGCAGTTGCGCAGGCGCACGAACATGTCGGATTGCTCCAGCACCCTTTCCGAAATCGCAAAGCTGTGGCGGCCACCTCAGCCGCACCTTCGGCCGCACCTTCAGCGCGGCGCCAACAAGTGATCGAACAGCTTGCGCGCCTCGGGTTGCAGCGCCGCGGCCGACTTCACGCCAAGCCACAGCGTGCGCGAGGCCCACGGATCGGCCAGGCGGATGGCGCGCAACCCGGCGCCAAGGATCTCGGCGCGCACGGCGCCCTCCGGCAAGACCCCGATGCCAAGGCCCGCCTCGATCATGCGGCAGATCGCATCGAAACTGCTGACCTGCACGCGCAGCTTGAGCACCCGCTCCAGCGCGGCCGATGCGTCGGCCAGCCGCTGCAGCAGCGAGCTGCCCTGGTTGAGGCCGACGAAGTCGTATTCGAGCGCGTCGACGAAGGCCACCTCGGCGCGCGCCGCCAGCGGATGCTCCGGCGGCACCAGCACCACCAGGCGGTCGCGGCGGTACTCGAATTTTTCCAGCACGCCGGCCGCGACGTTGTCGGCAAACACGCCGATATCCGCCTGCCCGCCCGCCACCGCCGCGATCACCTCGTCGCTCATGCGCTCCTCCAGGCTGACGCGGATCAGCGGCTGCGCGTGCAGGAACACGCCCAGGTCCTGCGGCATGAACTGGATGATGGCCGAGGTATTGGCCCACACGCGCACATGCCCCCGCACGCCGATGGCGAAATCGCTCATCTCGCCCGCCAGGCGATTCACCGTGTCGAGCACGGCCCGGGCATGGCCAACCAGCCCGTGGCCGGCCGGGGTGAGTTCCAGCCCGCGCGGCAGCCGCACGAACAAGGCGCAATCGGTGGTCTTTTCCAGGTCGGCGACGCGGCGGCTGAGCGCCGACAGCGTCATGTGGGTGCGCTCGGCGGCCTTGGTAAAGCTGCCGCTCTGCGCCACCACCAGGAACAGGCGCAGGGACTGCAGGTCGAGATGGGCGGGATTGATCACGCGGAGCGTCCGGAAGGCGGCGGCATCGATGGCGGCGGGATGGCCTGGGTCGTCCAGCCACGCCCCGAGGTTTGAGAATCGGGAAAGGCTAGTGGACAAGAACGACATTGTCAATTTGGCCGCCCGACGCCACCATGGCCGCTTAGCGCGCTGCGCACCGGCACCATCGGCGTGGCGCACTCACCACCCAGGCGCAGAGATCCGAGACAGGCAAACATCATGAATCCCACCCAGACCACGCCGGAAGTCGTCTTCCTGGACCGCGGCACGCTGGCCCCCGAGACCGTGCTGCGCGCGTTGCCGTTTGCGCATCGGCTGACGGTCTTTGACGCCACCGCGCCGCATGAAGTGGCCGGACGTATCGCCAACGCGCAGATCGTCATCACCAACAAGGTCAAGCTGCCGGCCGAGGTGCTGCGCCAGGCCGCCGGCCTGCGCCTGGTGGCGATCGCGGCCACCGGGACCGACCACGTCGACCTGCGCGCCTGCGCCGCCCAGGGCATCTGCGTCTCGAACGTGCGCAACTACGCCGTGCATACGGTGCCCGAGCACACCTTTGCGCTGATCTTCGCGCTGCGCCGCAGCCTGCATGCCTACTGCGACGCGGTGCGCGCGGGCCGCTGGCAGGCCTCGGGGCAGTTCTGCTTGCACGACTACCCGATCCACGACCTGGCCGGCTCGACCATCGGCATCGTCGGCGGCGGCACCCTCGGGCGCGCGGTGGGCGAGATCGCGCGGCTGCTGGGGCTCAAGGTGCTGTACGCCGCCCGCAAGGGCCAGCACGAAGCCGACGCGCAACACACGCCCTTCGCCGACATGCTGCGCCTGAGCGACATCATCACGCTGCACTGCCCGCTGACCCCCGCCAACGTGGGCCTGATCGGCCGCGAGGAGTTCGCGCAGATGGCGCGGCGCCCGCTACTGATCAACACCGCGCGCGGCGGACTGGTCGACGAGGCCGCGCTGGTCGAGGCGCTGCGGCAAGGACAGGTTTCCGGGGCCGGCTTCGACGTGGCCACCCAGGAGCCGCCCGGCCCCGGCCACCCGTTCCATGCGCTGCGCGACCATCCCGCCTTCCTGCTGACGCCGCATGTGGCCTGGGCCAGCCGGGAGGCCATCCAGGCACTGGCGGACCAGTTGATCGACAATATCGCGGCGTTCGCGGCAGGGTCGCCGCGCAATGTGGTGGCGGGCTGAGATGCCGAGCGGCGGATCGCCGGGGTATCCGAGATACACGGTGCGCAAGCAGATCGCATCCCTGAAGACCAGGACGAACTGCAACCGCAGCGTGGGACGCGTCAGGCTGGCGCTCGTGCAACGCTAGGAGCCGTGCCGGATCGCCTCTTCAGGTCTATATTGTTCCTGTCCGGGATCACGACGGAGGGAGCATGCGTGCGCAATGCTGCAGGCTTGTACTGGCGGCGGCTTGCTGCGCGCTGGGCTTGGCCCTGAATGTCGCGCCGTGTTTCGCCCAGGCCGGCGGGGGCGCGCAAGCGCCCTTCGTGCAGATCGGGCTCGCCAGGCAGGTTGCCATTCAGGTTCCCAAGGACTGGACCATCCTGTCCGGCGCCCAGGGCCGGTCCCACGGCACCATCGCGGATGCCGTGGGGGGCGTCTCCATCGTCCCGGCGCCGGCGGGCCAAACCGTCAACCTCCTTCATGCCGTATCCAATGTGCAGGATCCGCACGCGGCCGTGATCGTCAACTCGATTGCGCAAGCGCCGGTCACGCCCGAGCAGGTCCGCCGCTTCGACAGGTCGCTGCTGCAGGCCTATGGCGCGAGCTTCGAGCGCAGGATGCGCGACTCCTTGAAGACATCGGGCAGGGAGATGATCTCCATCGACGAGCCGCGCCTCGACAAGATCGGTGGCTGGCCCGCGATTGCAATCAGCTACGTGCGCACGGGTGCGCAAGGCACGATCTACGTGCAGCATTTCGACATCTATACGCCGGACCAGGAACTGCTGCTCATCCTCTCGTGCCGCGACACGGCGCGCGGCGTGTGGCTGCCGCTGCTGGACCGGGTTAGGAACTCGATCGTCGTTGGCGAATAGCCTGGATGGCGATCGGTGCAGACCGGTCGTTTGCCCCCGGCGATCGATGCTGCCCGTCCCCGATTGAACCGATGGGCTTCGGTCGGCAGGACGCCCGCGCGGTTAGCCCGCTCCCCTTTATTTTGGTTCTTCAGACTTCTGTGTGGGTCGCCGGGCGAAGTCCGGCGCAGGCGTAGCAAGAGCGATCGCGTGCAATCTCGCGCAGGTGTAGCTCCCCTCTCCCGCGCAGCGGGAGAGGGGTTGGGGGAGAGGGCGGGCATCCGCAAGAGCGAGGCGCTTCACCTTGAGCTAGCGCCCACCCTCTCCCCCGGCCCCTCTCCCATTTCATGGGAGAGGGGAGCAAACCAGCGCATTGCATCGTGTCGCTCTCGCTCGGATGGAGGACCCACACGAAAGTCTGATGAACCTTTATTTTCGGCCAGGCAAAGCCCTCTCGCCCGTCATGGCTGGGAACAGTCATCCGCTTCCACCTCGATGCGATCGCGCCCGGCCAGCTTGGCCTGGTAGAGCAAGCGGTCCGCTCGCTTGAGCAGGGACCGGATGCTGGTCGAATCCGCGCGGGCGGCGTAGGCGATGCCAAAACTTGCGCTCATCGTGAAGCCCTCCGCCCGCTCGATCGGCACACTGGCTTGCGCCAGCCGGATGCGCAGGCGTTGCACCAGCTCGAGCGCTTGCGCCCGCTCCCGCACGCCGGCCAGCACGGCGAACTCCTCGCCGCCGATGCGCGCGACGATATCGTCTTTGCGCCATGTGTCGCGGCACAGGTCAGCCATGTGTTCGAGCGCGCGGTCGCCAGCCGCGTGACCGTAGGTGTCGTTGATGCGTTTGAAATGGTCAATGTCGATCATGACCAGCGCAAGGTAGGGTGCCCGCGCGTCTTGATACAGACAGGCGGCCTGCGCGCGGCTTTCAAACGCGCGGCGGTTGAGGAGCCGCGTCAGCGAATCGGTCTCCGCCATCGTCCTGAGTTCCGCAATCAGGCGCTGGCGCTCCTGTTCGAGCCGCGTCCTCTCGAGATCGTTCGTCTTCAAGACCTGGACGGCGTCGAAGAGCTCCTGTATCTCGCCCCGATACGCGTTCGACGGCAGGTCCGCGGACGGGCCACCCGCGGCGATTGCCCGGATGACACGCGCCGCCTCGGCGAACGGCTGGATGACCTGCCGGCGAAACAGCCACACGCCCAGGCCCAGCGCGCACATCAAGGCCGACAAGATGCCGGCGGCGCCCACCAGCCGGGCCAGCATCGCGTGCCGGTGCGAGCGCACCTCCTCCTCGGCCAGCGTCAGCGCCTCGTCACGGAACTCGACGATCGAGCGCATGAGCGGCACATACTGCGCGGCAAACTCGCCAGTTGAGGCGACCGCTCCTCCGGGGAGGCTGGCCAGCGCGCGAACGCGATTCACATACGCCAGGCCGTCGCCAAAGTACTGCCTCTTCATCCGGACAAAGGCCCCGTGAGCCAGCGCCGTATCCTCCATCACGCGGGTCCTCAATAACGCGCCCAGCTGGTCGATCCCGCCGCGAGTGCGTTCGATGGCAAATTGCTCTGCTTCGGTCAGATTCCGGCGCGACGCCAATGCCGCGGTAAAGCGCGAGCCAAGCAGCCCGGCCTGCTCCCTGAGCACAGCCGCCAGACGGGCCGCCATCAGGCAATTCAGCGCATTGGCATCGCCATCCAGCACGCCCTTGGTACTCGCGTTGGTGATAGGCGCGAACTGCGGGATGACCTCAACCATGCGGACCACGGCCTGCTCCAGCACCTGATCGGTGCGCTGCGCGAGCGGCACACGGATAACCTGGTCGATGTTCGCGCGAGCGGCGGCCAGTTCGGCGTGCGCACGCTGCGCCGCTGCCCACTCCATCGAGCACTCGTCACAATGGCTCGAATCGAGCAGCCCCAGCAGATGCGCGATACGCGCGTCGCTTTCGGCGCGCGCAGCCCGCAGTGCCGCCACCCTTTGCGCCGGTATCGGGACATCTTCGCCTAGCGCGCTGTTGGTGGGACCGCGCTCCGCGGACACCTTCTCCATGGCAAGCAATGTGGCCCGGAAAACCTGGAAATGCGACAGCGCGTGGTCTGCCCTGGCATATGTGCCCCACTGGTGAACCAGGAGCCCGCTTGTCAGTGCCACGAACAGAAGGCCAAGCGTGCTGGCAACGATCCCGAACCGCCGGTCGACCGACATGGTTGGCAAGGCAAATCTAAGCATCTTGAACAGACTCGGCTTAAGCAATTCAAACGTAAGCGCGGACCCGGTACCAGCCGGTACATTGGCCGGAAGCTGAGCAATGTGGAAGCAGGAGGGCCTCCGGCCGGAGGTCCTGGCTAGCGATCTGCATAGGGTTTCACCCGCTCGTGCCGGGCTTGCGGCGCCGCTGTCGCGGCGCATCGGCGAATTGTCTCCCAGTGTGCCGCCGCTGCCCGCGGGGCATTTTCAAAGTTGAAGTGTCGGCGCGTACAGGGCGCGTGGACGGATTTTAGCGCAGCGGCCGGCGTGGGGCGGAATCGACGAGGGCCTGGCGTCCGTCCTGACCAGGGCGCTGCTGCCCCCTATCCATACTTCGCCGCAATCGGCATCAGCCGCCCGGCGCCGAAAGCCCTTGGCCGCATCCGCACAATCGGCGCGGCCTGCCGGCGCTTGAACTCGGAGCGGGCGATCAGCCGGTGCACGTCGGCTATCCAGTGCGTGTTCTCGCTGGCCGCCAGCGCTTGCACGGCCAGCCTGGCGCGCTCGTATTCGGCCGGGCGCAGGCGCTCGCCCTCGATCGCGAACTTGAGGATCTCGTCCAGTACCTCGTACGGCGGCAGCGAGTCCGTGTCCTTTTGCCCTTCAGACAGTTCGGCCGAGGGTGCCTTTTCGATGATCACGGCCGGTATGATCTCGCGGCCATGGCGCTGGTTGTAGTACCGGGCCAGGGCAAAGACTTCCGTCTTGTAGATATCGCCGATGAGGTTAAGGCCGCCGCACGCGTCGCCATAGATCGTGAAGAAGCCGCAGGAGGCTTCGGACTTGTTGCCGGTGGTGAGCAGCAGCGCGCCAAAGTGGTTGCTGTACTCCATCAGGATGGCGCCGCGGATGCGGGCCTGTACGTTCTCGCGCGCCAGGCGAGACGGCTCGGCGTCGAATGCGTGCTGGAAACCATCGACGTACTGCGCGTAGAGGCCACCGATCGGATGCGTGTGCAGCGCGACGCCAAGGTTGCGGCACAGCGTCACCGAGTCGTCCACGCTGCCGGCGCTGGAGAACCGGGACGGCATGGTGACCGCGCTCACGTTGGCGGCGCCCAGCGCATCCACGGCCAGCGCGAGGGTCAGCGCGCTGTCGATGCCGCCCGAGCTGCCGACCACTACCTTGCTGAAGCCGGCCTTGGCGGCATAATCGCGCAGCGCAAGGGTGGCCTGCCGGTACATGAGCGCGCAATCGTCAGCCACCGATTGCGTGGGCGCCGGCTGGGCGGCCTGCCCGGCGGCAGTGAAGCGGCCGGCCTCGTACGCGACGACACCGATGGCCTCCTCGAACATCGGTGCCCGGAACGCAACGGCGCCGTCGGCCTGCACGGCGAAGCTGGCGCCGTCGAAGACGATCTCGTCGTTGCCGCCAACCTGGTTGACGTAGAGGAATGGCAGCTCCCAGCGGCGGGCCAGGCCGGCATACAGCGCCTCGCGCTGGGCGGCCTTGCCGACGTTGGATGGACTGGCATTGATCGTGACGATCAGCTCGGCGCCGGCCTTTGCCACGTTGTCGACCGGGTCGACGTCGTAGGTGCGGCCATCCACGTTCCAGGCGTCCTCGCAGATCAGCACGCCTACCCTGATGCCCTTCACCTCGACAACCAGATGCGCATCGGGGCCCGGCTCGAACCAGCGGCGCTCCTGGAAGATGCCGTAGTTCGGCAGCAGCCGCTTGGCGTAGACGCCTTCGATGCGCCCGTCGCGCATGGCCAGCACGGCGTTGCGAAACCGCTTGCCGATGCCGGGATTCGAGACCACCGCGCCCACCAGCACCACGATATCGGTGCCGACGGTGGCCGCGATCACCGCCGCGATGGCGCTGGCCTGCCGGTCGAGAAAGCCGGGCTCCTCCAGCATGTCCTGCGGGTTGTACCCCGACAGCGCTAGCTCGGAGAACACGACCATATCGGCGCCGCCCTGCCGCGCCCGCCCGATGGCCTCGACGATCCTGCGGGCATTGCCGTCGAAGTCGCACAGGGTGTAGTTCAGTTGAGCGCAGGCAATGCGCAGGCTAGCCGCGTTAGGTGCAGGCATGGCAGCTCCTTACTGGCGTCACTGATTGGCGTGACTTATTGGCGTTACTTATTGGCGTGACTTACTGGCGTGCGATCCGGAAAACGTCATACAGGTAGTTCAGGTAGTTCTGGTCTTCGCACATCCCCTTGCCCGGGGTGTCGCTGACCTTCGCCACCGGCTGGTCGTTGCAGCGCACCAGCTTGATCACGATGTTCAGGGGCTCCACGCCGCAGTCGTTGGTGAGGTTCGTGCCGATGCCGAAGGCGGGATTGGTGCGATCGGCGAACCGTTCATAGATGCCGAACGCGCGCTCCAGGTCCAGGCTGTCGCTGAAGACGAGCTGCTTGGTGGTCGCATCGATCCGCATTTTCTCGTAGTGGGCGAGGATCTTCTCCCCCCACGCCATCGGGTCACCGGAGTCGTGCCGCACGCCGTCGAACAGCTTGCAGAAGTACAGGTCGAAGTTGCGCAGGAACGCGTCGGTGCCCACCACGTCGGTCAGGGCGATGCCGAGGTCGCCGCGGTATTCCGCCACCCAGGACTCGAGCGCCGCCCTGATCGAGTTGGCCAGGCGCGAGTCAAACGCCTGATAGGCCTGCAGGTACTCGTGCGCCATCGTGCCGATCGGGGTCAGGCCGTACTTCCTGGCGAGGTACACGTTGCTGGTGCCGCGCATGTGCCGGCTGCCCTGCTCGGCCAGCGTTGCCACCACTTCCTCCTGCCACTCACGCGAGAAGCGGCGGCGCGTGCCGAACTCGAAGAAGATGAAGGGGGCACGCCGGGTCGCCTGGGGCACGAGCTGGTCCAGGCGCGCGATCTTGCCGGCGAGCCGCTCCCGGCCCGTCGCGCGCGCTTCGGCTTGCGGCACGTTGCGGAAGTACACCTCGTTGACGATCGCCAGCACGTAGATCTCGAAGGGCATGACATGCAGCATCGGGCCCTTGATGCGGATCTCGAGCTCGTCCGGGTTGCTGGCCGACGGCGCCACCGTGATGAAACGGCGCTGCAGCTGGAACAGGCGCAGGAAGTCGATGTAGTCCGCTTTCATGAAGCGCAGCCCGCCCAGGTAGGCCAGCTCGCCGTCCGTGAAACGCAGCGTGCACAGGTGATCGAGCTGCGCTTCGATCTCGGCTTTCAGCTTGACGAGCGGCGTGGCCGGCGTGTTGCGGCACTTGAAGGCGTACTCGGCGATGGCTTGCGGGTTGCCGTGCAGGATCGCCTGCTGCATCGTGAACTTGTACAGGTCGGTGTCCAGCAGGGACTGGATCACAGGGGCGAAGGCTTGAGACATGATCGGCTTCCTGAGGTTGCAAGGCTTAGGCAAACAGGTTCTGGGTGGTGGCGATCTTGCCGCCGGCGCCAACGAACTCGTCGATAAACGCCTGGCCCTGGGCTTCGAATCCGGGCACCGGGCTCATGGCGTCGCCCAGCAGCACCATGCGCTGCGCGAACTCGCGCCCGAGGTGCCGCAGCAGGCTGCGCACCGAACTGGCCACGCAATGCGACAGCGCCTCGCCCGCCACGAGCACGCGATCCGCCGCGGCAAGGCTGCGGACACGGGCCGGGTTGAACTGGGTATCCGGGTCGGCATCGACCGGCACGTCAGCCTCGAAGGCCGAGAAATGCTCGGTGCGCGGGTTCAGGCCCTTGAACAGGTAATCCACATTGGCAAGGCGAGCCGCCTCCCAACCGGACAACGCTGCGGCCAGGGCATCGTGCACGCCATGCCCCCACGAGCCGACGATGCAGTGATCGGGCCAGAGGAAAAGCCCACTGCGGCCCAGGTACTGTGCCACCGCTTCCGCCTGCGCCGGGTCGGCCGGCCGGTAAGCGCCGCTGGCCACGTCCGCCGATGTGATCGCCGTGAACGGCGACGGCTTGTTGCCCGCCGCATCGCGCCAATAGCTGGCGTGGGCGATGTCATAGGTATGGTGGGAGTCCAGGGTGACGGTGATGCCCGCGACCCTGTCGCCGTGCCCGGCGACCAGCGCCGCGAGCCGGACCATATCCGCGTTGGCGCCTGCGACCGGCAGCGCGGCGCCGGGGATGTCGCAGAAGTCGTTCTGCGGGTCGATGATCAGAAGCTGGTCTCGTCGTTGGGTTGCCATTTCCATCTCCAGGCGCATTTGGGGCATGCTTTTCGGGGCATGCGATGGCTGAATCATGGCATAGATTGTGGCTTTGAGCCACAATTAATTTGTCGATGACACTGAACAGACAATATTCAAGCATTTGCCCCGGTTATTTTCAGCTGCCATAATGGTGGCATCACGCCACAAAACACCAACCCAAATCGATGTCAGAGATCTACACCTTCGTTGACGTAGTCCTCCTCACGGCAAGCGACAGCGAGCTTCAGGTGATGCTGCACAACCGCAGCGAAGCGCCGCACCCGAACGTGCTGGCCCTGCCCGGCGGCCGCATCCGGGTCGACCAGGACCTGGACACCGAAGCCAGCGCCCTGCGCATGCTGCGGGAGAAGACCGGCATCGAGACGCCCTACCTGGAGCAGCTCTACACCTTCTCCGGCAAATTCCGCGACCCGCGCCGCTGGTCGATCAGCGTGGTCTACTGCGCCGTGGTGCCGCTAGACGTGCTCGCGCCCGGGATCGACGCGAACTGCTCGCTGCATCCCGCGCGCAATGCCCCGCGGCTGCCCTTCGACCACAACGCGATGATCGACAAGGCCATCGAGCGGCTGGAAAACAAATCCACCTACTCGACGCTGCCGACCCACCTGCTCCCGGAGGTCTTCACCCTGCCGGAGCTCCAGCGCATGTACGAACTGGTGCTCGGGCGGGAACTGGAGCGCAAGGCATTCCGGCGAAAGATCGAGGCGCTGGAGTTCCTGGAGCTGGCACCAAAGGCAGCCGCGCGGGCCCGCGAAGTGGTCCGCAGCGGACCGCCGCCGCAGTATTACCAGGTAAAGCCGGGAGTCCGGCTGAAGTTTCGGGATCGGATGCTTTGATCCAGTGCTGGGCGGTTGCAGCGCGCGCGAGAGCGGAGCACGACAACGCAGATCCGGCTTTGCCAGCAAGCCTTTGTCAGCAAGCCGAGCCGGCGAGGATACTCCGCCGGCCTCGGCGCGATCGGGCCGATGAGGGCGCCGCCGCGGGCTCCCCCGCCGCGACACAACACCCCAACCTTACTCGAGGGTCACATTGGCCTTCTTGACCAGGGCCGCATAGCGCGCCGCTTCGCTCTGGAAGAACCTGGCAGCTGCCTCCGGCGTGCCGGGATTGATCGTAGTGCCCTGCTTCTTCATGGCTTCCATCACGTCCGGGCTGGTGAATGCCTTGGCGAACGCCGTGTTGAGGCGCTTTACCTCGGCCGGCGGCAGCCCTGCCGGGCCCACCACGGCAAACCAGCCCTCGACCGTGTAGTTGGGCAGGCCTTGTTCGGCGATGGTGGGTATCTCGGGCGCGGCGGGCGAGCGCGTCGCGCCGCACAGGCCGATCGCACGCAGGCTGCCGCTCTTCAGATGCGGCGCTACGGCGTTCAACGCCACGACACCGATCTCCACCTGGCCCGCGATCAGGTCGGTCACCATCGGTCCGGTGCCCTTGTAGGGGACATGGCGCGCCTTGACGTGCGCCTCGTCGAGGAACATTTCCGCGGCGAGCTGGAGAATGGTGCCGTTACCCGACGAGGCATAGTTGAACCCATCTGGCTTGGCCTTGAGCAAGGCAACGAGTTCTTGCACGTTCTTCGCGGGCACCTTGGGGTTGACCACAAGGACCAGCGGCGTGAAGCCGATCACGCTGATGGGCGTGAAGTCCCTGATCGCGTCGAACGGCATCTTCTTGTACACGCTCGGATTGATGACATGGTTGTTGGAGAACAGGCCCAGCGTGGTGCCGTCGGCCGGCGCCTTGGCCACCGCCGCCGCGCCGGTAATGCCGCCGGCGCCGGGCAGATTCTCGATTACCACCGGCTGCCCCAGGCTCTTGCCGAGCGACGGTCCGGCAGCGCGGGCGATAGCGTCCACGCCCGAGCCGGCGCTGATCGGCAGGATCAGGCGTACCGGCCGGCCCGAGCCTTGCGCCATTGCGGTGCTGGCCGTCAAGGCGAGCGTGAGTGCGATAGCCGAAACGGCCGTGCCAAGTACGGCCCGGCGCGAAATGGGGAATGCCATGTCTGTCTCCGTGTGTTTATCGTTATCTTCCGCGTGGCCATCCAGAGCCCCGCGGCAAAGCGGGTAGATTCAGTCCGCGATCCGCGTGTGCAGGCCGGACAGGATTTCATCGTTGTGCTCGCCAATGCCCGGCAGCGGCATGCGCACGCCTGGCCTGCGTCCGCCCATGAGCAGCGGCAGCAGCACAACGTCGGTGGTGCCGCCGTCCTCGGTCTGCATCGGCACCAGGCCGCCGCTTGCCTTCAGGTGCGGATCCTCCAGCAGTTGTTCCGGCCGCATGATGGGCGCATAGGGAATGCCCGCGGCTTCGAATTTCAGCGAGAGTTCTTCCACGCGGTGGTCCTTGAGAATCGCGCCGAGCCGCTCCAGCAGTGCCGGACGTACCGCAACGCGCATGGCGTTGGTCGCGAGCTCCGGATCGGCCGCCAGGTCGGGGCGCTGCAGCACGTCGCACAGCGTGTTGAACTGCTTGTCGCTGACGGCGCCGATAAACAGTTGCTCGCCTTCGGCCAGCGTGAACACGTCATAGACGCTCCAGGCGGACACGCGCGACGGCATCGGCGGCGGCGGCTCGCCGGTCATCGAGAACTGCTGCATATGCTGGGACGACAGGAACACGCAATTCTCGAACAGCGCGCTCTGCACTTCCTGGCCCTTGCCGGTACGGTCGCGCTCACGCAAGGCAGCCATCACGCCGATGGCGCCGAACATGCCGCCCATGATGTCGTTGACCGAGGTGCCGGCGCGCAGCGGGCGGCCCTTGGGCCCGGTCATGTAGGAAAGACCACCCATCATCTGCACGACTTCGTCGAGCGCCAGGCGGTTTTCATAGGGTCCGGGCAGGAAACCCTTGTGCGAGACGTAGATGAGCTTGGGGAACCTGGCGGACAGCGTGGCGTAGTCCAGCCCGCATTTCTCCATCAAACCCGGGCGGAAGTTTTCGAGCAGCACATCGCACTGGCCGACCAGCTCCGCTGCCGTGGCCTGCCCTTGCGGGGTGGTGATATCGATAACGACGCTCTTCTTGTTGCGGTTGAACGAGCGGAAGAAGCCAATGCCAAGGCCGGGCAGGTTGCGGGTCTTGTCGCCGCCGGGCGGCTCGACCTTGATGACTTCGGCACCCAGGTCCGCGAGGATCATGCCGCAGGTCGGGCCCATCACCATGTGGGTGAACTCAACCACGCGGACGCCGGCGAGCGGCAAGGAGGAATGTTCGGTGTTCATGGTTTGCTCTCAGGCGGCAGCCGCATCGGCAACCGATGCAGGAAATGTCTTGGGCAGCCCGGCGCGCCACAGCGTGCCGTGCAGGGTTTCATTGGCCAGCCAGCCGGCCACGCGTTCGCGCAGCGCCAGCAGCTTGTCAAAATCGATGCCGGTCTCGAAGCCCATGCTGCCCAGCAGGTAGGCCAGGTCTTCGGTGGCGACATTGCCGCTGGCGCCGGGCGCGTGCGGGCAACCGCCGATCCCGGCAAGACAAGCATCAAAGCGGGTGACCCCGGCCTCCAGGGCGGCATAGACATTGGCCAGCCCGAGCCCGCGCGTATCGTGGAAATGGCCGCACCAGAAGCGGTCGCCGGCAATCGCCGTGGCGCGCTCGAACAGGCTGCGCACCATGGCGGGGTCGGCGTAGCCCACCGTGTCGGCCAGGCTGACGCGATCCGCGCCGGCGTCCAGCAGGGCCTGCATCAGGCGCAGCACCTCTTGCGGATCCACACGCCCCTGGATCGTGCAGCCGAAGGCCGTGCCCACGCCACCTTCGATCAGCGTCCTGGAGCCGGCCGCGTCGCGGGCGGCGCGGATCCTGGCGACCTCGGCCACGACTTCGTCGGGCGTCTTGCGCAGGTTGGCCAGGCTATGGGCATGGCTGGCGGAAAGCGGCACCAGCATCAGGTCCGCGCCGCGGGCGATGGCGTTTTCCGCGCCCCGCAGGTTCGGCACCAGGACCGAGACGAACAGTCCAGGCAGCGACTTGGCAAAGTCCACGAGTTCCGCGGTATCGGCAAGTTGCGGCAGCAGCTTCGCCGGTACGAACGAGCCGACTTCGATCTCGCGCTGGCCCGCCGCATAGGCCGCCTGGATCCACTCCCGCTTGGCGGAAGTCGGCAAGATGGTGACGATGCTTTGCAGCCCGTCGCGCAGCCCGGCCTCGCGGATCACGGCTTGGCGCGGTGCCGATTCAGTGTGCGTTGTCATTTGGTCTGTGTCCCCTCGGATGGTCGTGCTTCGGACTGGCCTATGCACTCTATGCTGTTCCGGACCCAGCCAGAAGCGGTAATGAAGAAGCGTCAGCATTCCGGATTGGAATGTCTGGCCGATCGCCCTGGATCAGTGGACGGCAGGCGGTTCGCCGAACGCGGGATAACGGCATGCCGCCCCTTTTCAGCCCCAACCCCAGAGATTCCCGGATTTAGCAAAAAGCGCTAATATGACCTCGCCAAATTTCCGAATTGGAAACCCTACCTTGAAGGCGATCGATGCGTGACCTAGACCTCACCTCCTTGCGCCTGTTTGTTGCGGTTTGCGAGACACGCAACATGGCGCGTGCCGGCGAACAGCAGCACATCGTGGCTTCGGCCATCAGCAAGCGGCTGGCGCAGCTGGAAGACACCGTGGGAGTCACGCTGTTCGAGCGGCGCCGGCGCGGCGTGATCCCGACCGCGGCTGGTGAGATCCTGCTTGAGCACGCGCGCGCCATGCTGGCTGCGGCAGACCGCGTGGAGCGCGACATGGCCGACTACGGCACCGGCATCAAGGGGCAAGTCCGCTTGCTGGCCACCGTATCGTGCATGGCCGAGTCGCTGCCCGACGATATCGCGAGCTTCCTGCAGGTGCCCGAGCATCGGGACATCCGCGTCACCGTCGAGGAAAGCCTCAGCCGCGACCTCGTCCGCTCATTGCGAGAAGGATCCGCACCGCTGGGTATCTGCTGGGATGCCGCGGATCTGGAAGGATTCCAGACCCGCCCTTATCGCGGCGATGCCTTGGCGGCCATCGTGCATCCCGAGCATCCGCTCGCGAGGCTGGCGGATTGCACCTTCGAGCAGACGCTTGAATTCGACCACATCGGCCTGCCCGGGCAGACGGCCGTGCACACCATGCTCGCGCGCGCCGCGGCCATCATCGGCAAGCCGATGTCGTACCGCGTGGTGGTTTCCTCGTTCGATGCATCCCTGCGCTGCGTGCGCGCAAATCTCGGTCTTACCATCGTGCCCCGCGAGGTGGTCGACCCCATCTACGCCAGCTTTGGCGTGCGGGTAATCCCGCTCACGGATAGCTGGGCGCAGCGCCGCTTCGCGATTTGCTTCCGTGACGAGGCAAGCCTGTCACCGGCGGCAAAACTGCTGGTGGATTATCTGTTGATGAAGGCGGCGGGATCCTGACAGCCCTTGGGCCGGCCCGTCGTGCTAGACGGGCTGGCTATGCCGAGGCGGTCAGGATCGATCTCCACCTTTTTTCAGCTTGCCCCAGTGACCGGGTTGAGATAAACCTCCAGGTCACGAGATACCGTGGAGAAGCGCTCAATCAGGAAGTCGAGCAACGCCCGCACGCGCGGCGCCATGTATCGGGTGCGGTGATACAGGGCATGCACCGGAACATCCGGCGCATGCCACTCCGGCATCAGCATCATTAATGTTCCCGCGCGCAGATCAGCGCCGATATCCCATACGGATTTCATCGCTATGCCGTAACCCGCCACCGCCCACTCGCGCGCGAGCGCACCGTCATTCGTCTCTCGGGAATTTGCCAGGGGCACGGTATAGGTTTCGACCTTGCCGCAGCGCGTGAACCGCCAGTCGTTCGCAGGCCCGGCTGCCGTCCCCAGGACGATGCAATCGAACCGCTCCAGATCCTGTGGGTGCCCAGGCGTCCCGTGCGCCGCCACATATTCAGGCGACGCACAAAGCACACGCCGATTGGGCGCGAGGCGCCGCGCGATGAGCGAGCTATCCGGGGGCACGCCAAAGCGGATGGCAAGGTCAATGTCGTCGAGCAACAGATTCGACAACGCGTCGGACAGCACCAGGGCGAAAGTCACCGCCGGATATTGCACATTGAACTCATCAAGCCAGCCCTTGAGGACGTGACGGCCGAAATCCGAGGTCGCCGAGATCCGCACCTTTCCGCTAACGACACCCCGACCAGCTTGTAGCGCCGCTTGGGCATCTTCAAGGGCCCCAAGCGCCTGCTGGCAATGGAGCAGGACCATGCGTCCCTCCTCCGTGAGCCGCAACTGGCGCGTCGTGCGCTCAAAGAGCCGCGTATTCAGGCTCGCTTCCAGCCTGAGAAGACGCGCGCTCGCCGCCGCAGGAGAGAGTCCCAGCTTGCGTCCTGCGGCCGACAGCCCGCCCAGGCTTGCCGCTTCAACAAAAAGCCGGATGTCGCCAAGACTCTCCACGATATTTCCGTTCTATTTGAAGATGATTCAAATGGTAGGCCAATTATCAAAGTACGCCGGGCTTTGCAGAATGTGCCACATCAGCACAACCACCATCGTCACCAAAGCCCGGAGATCCGCAAGCATGTCGACAACCGCCTCGCCACTTTTCACGCCGACCGTCGTCGCCGGCCACACACTTGCCCACCGCGTCGTCATGGCGCCCATGACGCGTGCGCGCAGCACCCAGCCGGGTGACGTGCCCAACGCAATGAATGCCCGCTACTACGCCCAGCGTGCCGGCGCCGCCCTGATCGTGACCGAGGCCACCCAGATCTCGCCCCAAGGCAAAGGCTATTCCCTCACCCCCGGCATCTACAGCCCGGAGCAGGTCGCCGGATGGCGACTGGTGACCGATGCGGTCCACTCCGCCGGCGGGCGGATCTTCCTGCAACTCTGGCACGTGGGCCGCATGTCCCACCCGGACTTTCACAACGGCGCGCTGCCGGTGGCGCCCTCCGCCGTCCCGTTCGAAGGCCAGATCTGGAAGGTCGACCCGGGCACGGGCGTCGGCGCCATGGCCGCTTGCCCAACCCCGCGCGCACTCACCCGCGAGGAGATCGGCGGCGTTGTCGCGGATTTCCGCCGGGCCGCCCGCAATGCAATGGATGCGGGCTTCGACGGTGTCGAGATCCATGGCGCCAACGGCTACCTCATTGACCAGTTCCTGCGTACGACTTCCAACGTCCGCACCGATGAATACGGCGGTGGGCGTGACAACCGCCTGCGCTTTCTCAAGGAAGTCGTCAACGCCGTGGCGGACGAGGCCGGCGCCGATCGCACCGCCATTCGCCTCGCCCCATTCCTGACCGCGCGTGGCATGGCCTGTCCCGACATCCTGCCGACCATTCTCGAAGCCGCCGAATTTCTCCAGGCACGCGGCGTTGCCTATCTGCATCTGGTCGAGGCGGACTGGGACGACGCACCGCAATTCACCGAGGCATTCCGCCAGGCCATTCGCGCACGGTTCACGCGGCCGATCATCGTTGCCGGCAACTACGACGAGGCGCGCGCGCAATGGGTCCTGTCCAGAGGCTACGCCGACCTGGTTGCCTTCGGCCGGCCGTTTGTCGCCAACCCGGACTTACCGTGCCGGCTCGCCAATGGCCTGCCGCTGGCCACATTCGACGCCAGCACCCTGTTTGGCGGGAGCGAGCGTGGCTACACCGACCATCCCGCTTCACTGGAAGCGCAAGTGCCCGACCGGGCCCGGGACGCCGTCAGCTTTACCTGAGCGCCGCCGACCGCCATCGCCAGCCAGGCCCCGGGGGCGATACGTCGGCGAGGCTGATACAAGTTCATCTCGACAACAGGAGCAGAGGTGGTGCATTGCGCTGGGCTTGCCGGGTCGTTGCGTCGCGGCCCGGTCGAGGAAGACGGCCGATTCGGCGCCACGCTTGATCGATGGACAAGGCCGATGCCCTCAGGCACCGGCAATACTACGACAGCAGATTTGGCTAGTTGCGTGGCGATATCGTAATGGGATAGTCATCCAGCCGTTATCGGTGCCTGCATACACTGTGCTTCACGGTGAGGCACCCATGCTCATCGATCTGGAGACAGCCATATGCAATACCTCAAGCAAGCAATGCTAACCACCGCAATTACCATCGTGCTCGCGGGTACCGCTAGCGCGGATACCGGAGCCTCGGGCAGTTCAGATGCGCCCCAAGATGGCAGCCGCGTAACCAGACAGCGTGATCCTTTCACGGACGGGGCACACAACGGCCGCTTCGACGCGTTCGTCGACGCAGCGCGGTCCCCTTCGTTCAACGACGTGTATGCGGGTGGGCAATAAAAGCGGCGAGCGCCAGCTTTGGGACGGCTTGCGCCCGACTTCAAGACGATCGCCGACTTCCGGCGAGATAGCGGTCGGGCAATCCGCAAGGTCTATCGCCTGATTGCGTTGCTGTGCCGCCGGCTGAAGCTGTTTTCTCATTCGGCAGGCCGCGGCCGCACCCCCGCCTTTCGCCCTGATCGCAGCCTATGCCCGATGGCATTTGCACTAGTGGCCACCGGCATTTGCATCGGCGCCGCTCCGGCATTCACAAAGTGTACAACAGACCGAGTGCGAGCAGGCACCCAGCAAGCCTCAGGTAGTATCCGCCACCGTGATAAGGTTGGCTGTTGCGTGATGCATTGCGGATGTGCGACATCATGTTTCTCGCCGAATTGGGCCAGGGGAAATACAGGCAAGGCGCTCTTTCAGCCATTGACCAGTAGAGCGATTCGAGACGAAGGAATCAGCGGCCTCGCCAAATTGCAAGCCTCCAGCTTAAGAACTCGCCCATGCAAATGGCGTAGAAAAGTATTAGCCAGGCATAAACAACCCGTAAATCTCACCTCTGCCGCCGTGGCGCTTCATGTACTTGACCGCGGGCGGTGTCCAACGCGCCTTGGCATGCCGGTGAGCGTGCTGCCGGCTGATTCCCCACCTACAATTGATTATCCGGGCCGATGCAACACGGATCCATGCCTTAAGGCCGGCCGGCCATAGCGGGTTGCCCTGGGCAACCCGCTTCTGCCACGTTTTGGGCAGCAGCAAGCCACGGATGACGGTCCGGCAAAGGAGCATGATCGATGCGCTCGCCAGGGATATCCGGCACGCACCTGAGGCGCATTGCCGCCAGGGTTGCGGTTGGCGTCATCGGCCTGGTCATCGTCGGCCGCCTCACCGGCATGCTGGTTGACTGGCTGTGGTTTTCCTCCGTCGGCTACGTCAACGTCTTCTGGACAATCCTTGTCACCAAGGTGCTGCTGTTCGCCGCCGTTTTCGCTGCGTCGGCGGTCGCGATAGGGGTGTCGGGATTGCTGGCGCACCGCTATGCGAGCCCTCCCGGCTCCTGGAAGGCGGAGGTCCTGAGCGAACTGGTCGGCGAAGTCGCGCCGCACCTCCCCTGGCCCGCGGCCATCGCCGGTGTTGCCGTCCTCCTTGGCCTGCTCATCGCCACCGGCGAAGTCCCGGACTGGGATATCGCGCTTCGCTACTTCAACCAGGTGCCCTTCGGCAAGGCCGATCCGATTTTTGGCAAGGACATCGGCTTCTACCTCTTCTCGCTGCCCGCCTATCTGGCGCTCAGGAACTGGCTGCTACTGCTGCTCTGCTGCACCGCGGTGGTCGCCGCCGTGGTGTACGGGACGCGCGGCGACATCGCGAGCATGCGCTCACCGCGCGGGCTTTCTCCTGCGGCCGCCACCCACGGCTCGGCCCTGCTGGGCTTGTTCTTCCTGCTGCAGGCCTGGTCGTACTGGCTCGACCGTTTCCTGCTGCTCTTTGGCGACAACGGCGTGGTGGTGGGCGCCAGCTATACCGATGTCCATGTGGGGCTGCCGGTCCTGTGGCCGCTGATCGGCCTGGCCGCCGCGGCCGCGGCCGCTTCATGGGCCAATATGCGCTGGCGGGGCTATCGCATTCCGGCCGCCTCGGCACTGATCGTCTTCGGCAGCGCATTGGTACTCGTGCTGATCTATCCGGCGCTGTTCCAGCGCTTCTATGTCAAGCCGAACGAGTTGCAACTGGAGACGCCCTATATCGCCCACAACATTGCGCTGACGCGGGACGCCTATGGCCTGGCGCAGATCGCGGTAAAGCCGTTTCCAGCCGAGCAGAACCTGGATCTCGCCGCGCTGCAGGCCAATCGGCCAACCATCGACAACATCCGCCTGTGGGATCTGCAGCCATTGCGGGATACCTACGCGCAGTTGCAGGAGATCAGGACCTATTACAAATTCCTTGCGACGGACATCGATCGCTACCGGCTCGATGCCCGTTATCAGCAGGTGATGCTCTCGGCGCGGGAACTGGAGTCGTCGCTGCTTCCTGCAAATGCCCAGACCTGGGTGAACCTGCATCTCCTGTTCACCCACGGCAATGGCGTCGTGATGTCGCCCGTCACGGAGAAGTCCACGGAAGGCCTGCCTACGCTTTACCTGAAGGATATCCCGCCTGTCGCCAACGGCGGCCCGCCCATCAGTGAGCCGCGCCTGTACTTTGGTGAAGGCGGCAAGGGCTATGTGATCGTCAACGGCAATGCACCCGAATTCGACTACCCCAAAGGCGATGAGAACGTCTACACAACCTACCGCGGGCGCGACGGCATAGCCATCGGCAGCATGGCGCTGCAGGCCCTCTTCGCCTGGCAATTCGACGATCCCAACATCCTGGTGACCAGCTACATCACCCCCGCGAGCCGGATCCTGCTCCATCGCAATATTCAGGACCGGGTGCGCACGATCGCCCCGTTCCTCAGCCTCGACCATGACCCCTACATCGTCGTGGCCGGCGGGCGGCTTTTCTGGATTCAGGATGCCTACACCACCAGCCGCTGGTTCCCATACTCCCAGCCGGGCACCAGTGACGGCGACAATTACATCCGCAACGCGGTCAAGGTGGTGATCGATGCGTACAACGGGACTGCCGACTTCTACATCAGCGATCCTGCCGATCCCATCGTGCGGACGTACCAGCGCATTTTTCCGGGCCTGTTCAAGCCGCTGGGCGCGATGCCGCAGGACCTGCAGCAGCATATCCGCTACCCCGAAGACCTGTTCCTGATCCAGGCGCAGGTCTACCGCGCTTACCACATGGAAACGCCGGAAGTCTTCTACAACCGCGAAGACCTCTGGCAATTCCCGCGCAAACAAGCCGACATCGACGCGAGCACAGGCCCCGGCGCGCCAATGACGCCCTACTACATGATCGTGCGGCTCCCCGCGCAGCCGCGCGCCGAATTCGTGTTGATGCTACCGATGGTGCCCAGCCGGCGCGAGAACATGATTGCGTGGTTGGCGGCCCGTTGCGATCCACCTGACTACGGCAAACTCGTCGTCTATGCATTTCCCAAAGACAAGCTGGTCTATGGGCCATTCCAGATCGAGGCGCGCATCCAGCAAAATACCGAGATCTCGCAGCAGATTTCGCTGTGGAACCAGATGGGTTCGCGCGTCATCCGCGGCCACCTCCAGGTCGTGCCCATCGACAACTCGATTCTCTATGTCTCGCCGCTCTACTTGCGCGCGGAGTCCGGTCAGTTGCCCGAGCTGAAACGGGTGATCGCCGCCTATGGCGACCATGTGGTGATGGAGGAGACCTTAGGCGCGGCCCTGGCAGCGCTCTTCAAGGAAACGGCCCCGGTGGCGGCGGCGCCCAGCGGCGCGCCGGACAGCCGCGCCCGCGAGGCACTCGCCCACTATGACCGCGCCATCGAGCGATTGAAGGCAGGTGACTGGGGCGGCTTTGGCGCGGAGCTCGATGCGCTCCGGCCGCTGCTCGAGGCGCTCGGCGCCGGGCGCTCCGATGCGCGGAAATGACGAGCGAAGCCCCCCAATTCATGCGTCGGGCAGGGGCCCCGAGTCCGTCTCGGCCATTCCAGGCGTGCGAGCCGGTGAGCCGTAATGAGGCGACTCGTCGGCCGAGCTGACGGACGCCCGCAACGGCTAGAATGATTGCCAACGACTGCCGCACATTTTTTCGCTCGCTTTGGAGACAGACCCATGAAAGCCTGGATTGCAATGGCCGTTGGCGCGCTTGGCTGCGCAATAGCGTTCCTGGCAGGGCCCGCGTGCGCCGCGGACACGGCGACGCTCACCATTGCGGCCGGCACGCAACAGCGCAGCTGGACGCTGGATGGGTTGCTGAAAGACCGCCGCCTGACCGACGTGACGGTAGACGACGACAACCTGAAACGCCGCCTGACGTTCAAGGCGATCCCCTTGACGGCCCTGCTGCACGGCATGCCGGTGACCGCCGACGCGAGTGCGACGACCGCAGCCAGCGATGGCTATATCTCTCACCTGCCGATGCGCCTGTTGCTGGCGGATAGCGTCGACGAGCCGCGCGCCTGGCTGGCGGTGGAAAATCCTGCCGCGCCGTGGCCGACGCTCAAGGGCCAGGACATCGGGCCGTTCCGCCTGATCTGGACAGTGCCGGCGGGCCGCGCCGCTTCCGTGATCAACGAGAGTCTCTGGACGTACAGCATCGTGCGCATCGACATCACCGCGTCGCCGGCGGAGCGCTTCGCGGCCATCCGGCCCGCCCCCGGCCTGCCCGCGGACGGCGCGGTCACGCGCGGCTTCGCGACGTTCCAGCGCGTTTGCCTCTCGTGCCACTCCCTCAACCGGGTCGGTGACGCGCACCTTGGCCCCGACCTGAATGTGCCGCACAGCGCGGTGGAGTACCTGGGCGACGACAAGCTGGCCAGGCTGATCCGCGACCCGCAATCGCTGCGCTGGTGGCCCAATGCGCGCATGTCGGCGATCGATGAAAAGACGCTGTCTGACGCGGATATGAAGGACTTGCTGGCGTATCTGCACCACATGGCTGGACGCAAGGTGGCGGCGCCTGCCGCAGGCTCCTGACGCCCTTGGCACCTTGATTGCCATCTGATCGCCGTTTGATGGGCTGATGCACTGTGCCGGATGGCGCGGCCCGGCACAGGGTTCAATCGACGATGTGATAGGTCAGCGAGTGCGCCTCGACCGGCGACACCACCGCCCAACTGTGGAGCATTCTCTCGATGGCCGCGTTCGTCAGCGTGGTGTCCCGCTTGCGGCTGCGCGACAGGATAGTCTGCTCCGCGGCCTCCAGATAGACGACATTGACCTGCCTCATGATGCCTGTGAGCTGGACGATGGAGCTTGCGAAAACTCAGTCGCTGGGTATCTTCCTGGTTGCGGCGGGGACGGCGCGCTATGTGCCGATGGGTGGACGCCAGATCGCCTGCCGCGCTTAGCCACCCGCCTCCGTTTGACTCCCCCGCGTTGATCGAATTCATGCTATCGTTAGCATTAATCTGAAAGTCGGCCGCCTCTGCATGCGCGCGGCCAGGGGAAACTCCCGAGGGCCGAACGACGGCCAGAAAGGCGAGCCAGTGCGCAGGCCAAGGTTCCCCGGGTGCCGAGCCGGAAGTCCGGAGGCGTAAGAAGCAAAAGGAGATTGCATGATGAAGCAAGCTGCGCGCCCCGCCGGCCGGCGCAAGCCAACCGCCAGCCGGGCAGACGCCCCCGACACCGCAGTGGCTTCCGCCTCGATTCCCGCGACCGCCCCATCCGCCAAGACCACCCGCACCAGGCGCGCCACCGCGGCGAAGCCTGAAGCGGCGCTGGCCGCGGCCCCGGCCAGCGCCCCGGCCCGCCGCGCCAGCGACAAGGACGTGCCCCTGCGCGAAGACATCCGCTTCCTGGGCCGGCTGCTGGGCGACTGCGTGAGGGAGCAGGAAGGCGAAGCCGCCTTCGAAGTGGTCGAGACCATCCGCCAGACCGCGGTGCGTTTCCGCCGCGAGAACGACCGTGCTGCCGGGGCCGAACTGGATCGGCTGCTCAAGCGCCTGTCGCGCGACCAGACCAACTCGGTGGTGCGCGCCTTCAGCTACTTCTCGCACCTGGCCAATATTGCCGAGGACCAGCACCACAACCGCCGCCGGCGCGTGCACGCGCTGGCCGGCTCGCCGCCG
>NZ_BAAILO010000435.1:144988-145466 GCF_054589115.1 Cupriavidus sp. 8B
GCTGGATCGGCTGCTCAAGCGCCTGTCGCGCGACCAGACCAACTCGGTGGTACGCGCCTTCAGCTACTTCTCGCACCTGGCCAATATTGCCGAGGACCAGCACCACAACCGCCGCCGGCGCGTGCACGCGCTGGCCGGCTCGCCGCCGCAGCCGGGCAGCCTGGCGCACGCGCTGCAGGCCATCGACGCGGCCGGCGTGACCGGCAAGACCTTGCGCAAGTTCTTCGACGAAGCGCTGATCGTGCCGGTGCTCACCGCCCACCCGACCGAGGTCCAGCGCAAGAGCATTCTCGACGCCGAGCGCGAGATCGCCCGCCTGCTGGCCGAGCGCGACCTGCCGATGACCGCGCGCGAGCGCGATCACAACACCGCGCTGCTGCGCGCCCGTGTCACCACGCTGTGGCAGACCCGCATGCTGCGCAACACGCGGCTGATGGTGGTCGACGAGATCGAGAACGCGCTGTCCTATTACCGTACC
>NZ_BAAILO010000435.1:145476-148186 GCF_054589115.1 Cupriavidus sp. 8B
GGTGGTTTCGTCGTCAGGCCCCGGGTTTTAATTCACTCGTGCCGTTACCGGTTTGAATGGCCACGATCCTGTTAATGACGCTGGTTTCGTGGTGAGGCCCCCGGTAGCAGCATCCCTGCCAATTCACCCATCTGCCGGTACCGGCGCAAAGCGCCACGATATATCACACCGCGATGGTTTCGTGGTGGGGTGGGCGCGGTGGTGAATCCCTCAAAACTATTCCTCGGTGCCACCGCGCCCACGACGGAAACGGAACGCTTGCAACTTCGTGGCCGCCCGCGCCGCGAGCGATAGACGGCTTGAAATTCGTGGTGGCCGCTACCGGGGGGACCACCACGAATCTCTGGGCATTGGCAGGGTCGTGGTGATCTAAACTGGTAACGGCACGAGTCCATTAGCACCCAGGGCCGTACGACGAAACCATTGGGGTCCCCAATGACGCCACGCCAGCCTCCTGCAAGGATCGCTTTCTTTTGGTTACTTTTCTTTACGAGTAAAGAAAAGTGACATCTCACACGTTCCAAAACGGCCAACACCGCCCAGCCGCTACAGCAGCTAGAAGCGCTAAAACACCGCCCACTCACGCTATTCTGCATCAGCAGCTAGAAGCATGAAAACCCCGCCCAGCAAGCGCCAAAACCCGCCTCAGCGGGCCACAAGCAATACACATCGCACACTTCCCCCAACCTACAATTCCTGCTCCAAGCTCAGCGAACGAATCAGCGGAACGGGACACCAGCGCCCGTAGCATGGCAATGGCGGGAGCGGGGATGCGCTCAGGCCGCGCGGGGCGGCGGGCGCAGCGCGGCAAGCGTCGCGTCGAGCTCCGCAACCGATGCGGCAAGAATCGGCAGCAAGGCTTGCGCGGTGGCGAGATCGCCGAACTGGGCAACGGATTCGAGCCGGCCGCACAGCGTGACCAGGGCCGCGCACTCCAGGATCCGGGCCGAGCCCCTGATGCGGTGCGCGCCGCTGCCAAAGCGCTGCCAGGTGCCATCCATCAGTGCCGTGCGCATCGTCTCGAGATCGGCGCGGTTGGTTTCGACCAGGCTGTCCACCAGGTCCCTGACGATATCCGCATCACCGCCCGCAAGCGTGTCGAGCAGCGTGCCGATGGCCACGCGTTCGCCGGGCGACACCGCGACAAATCCGTGCTCGGCCAGTGCGCGCGCCAGCGAACTGGCGTTGACTGGCGCGCTCAGCGTGGCATCGAAGGCGGCGCCATGGGCCGCGTCAACCACGCTCGCGTCGGCGCCGGCCTGCACCACCGCAAACAGCAGGCTGTCCGCAGACAGGCCGAAGTCGCCGCGCGAGGGCTCACCGACATGGTCGTGGGCAAGCCAGACCAATACCAGCCTGGGCTGCTCGCCTGTGATGGGAGCCGCATCCGGCCTGGCCAGGTCCTCCTGCTCGACGGAAAAGCCCAGGCCCGCGAGCACGGTCGCGAGCCCGCTGATTTGCAACGCTTGCACGCCACTCTCGGTAGTACTGAGTAACAGCGCCCGGATCATGAATTCACCTTTGTGAACATTTGCATATTGTTGAAGCCTGCCGATGTGCGGCCACTGGCTGGCGTCATTGGGCCGGGGTCAGGCGGCAGCGCCGCGCAAAGTCGACCAGGTCCACCAGCGAGGTGACCTGCAGCTTGCCCATGATGCGGGTCTTATGGCTGCTCACCGTCTTGTTGCTGATAAATAACAGCTCCCCGATCGCTTTGTTGGACAATCCCCTGACCAGCATCTGCAGGATGACGATCTCCTTGTCCGAGAGCAACTCAAGCCGCTCTTCGTCCGCCCGCAGGGTGATCTGCGGCAGGTCGCGCTCGAAGCGCATCTCGGGAAATACCATGTAGCCGGCCATCACCGCCTCGACGCAGCGCACGATCTCCTTCATGTCCTGCATCTTGCTGACGAAGCCCTGGGCACCGGCCTGCCGCACCCGCGGCGCGAAGGTGGCCTGGTCCTGGCCGGAAATCACCAGGATCCGGATCGGCGGATAGATCAGCTTCAGGCGCGGGATCACGTCCAGGCCGCTGATACGGGGAATATCCAGGTCCAGGATGGCAAGATCGGGCTCGAACTGCTTGGCGGCTTCGATTGCGGCCTGGCCATTGTCAGCTTCCAGAATATTGCTGACCCCGAGCACTTGCGACAACGGGGTCTTGACCACCAGGCGCAGTGCGGGGTGATCGTCGACGATCAGGATAGTTGCCACTCGCGTTCCCCCCAAGATTGCCAAAAAACAGACTCACCTGCGCCGGGCGACAACCGGCAACTAACAAGGTGAAGCGCGGATTATGTGGCGAAATTACCCAAGAGCTGGCGAGAAATTTCCGAATAAGCCATCGGAAATTTCCCAAAGGAGGGAGAACTCAGCCCTGAATCGTGCGCTGGCACTTCAGTTCAGCGTCTAGGAATATCCGGCGCAGTGAGAAAAAGATCACTGTCGAACACTGTAACCCACAACGGATCGCGACGATCTCCAGCACGGAGATGCCGAGCCGCAGCCGGCGCAAGGCCTCGGGATCCGCGCCGCAGATTTCATTGAATGCCTCCGCACTCAATCCGTACTCAAAGTCTCTTCTGCTTGCCTTGGTCACGTTCTCTCTTATTTATTTGGTTCTTCAGACTTCTGTGTGGGTCGCCGGGCGAAGTCCGGCGCAGGCGTAGCAAGAGCGATCGCGTGCAATCTCGCGCAGGTGTAGCTCCCC
>NZ_BAAILO010000435.1:148423-209118 GCF_054589115.1 Cupriavidus sp. 8B
TTTTGCAGGGTTTTCGTAGTCTGCCGGAGGGATTCTTTCCTCAAGCAACGAAGGCTCTGAATCAAACTGCCTGCACGGGCGCGCCGAAATGAGGAAATTTCTCAAACCGGCGTGGCGTTCCCAGCGATACAGTCAGCAGTCACAAATTCAGGACTTTCCTCGGCGCGCCGCGCCGCCATCTCAAGAGCGCAAGGAACTCTGCCATGAGCGATGTCACCCCTGTTTGCCCGCGCCAGTCACCAGGGCCAATGGTGCGGCCCCCGCGATGCATGCACTTTCGCCATTCGTCGTGGATCGGTGCCCATGCCGGCTAACCGCTCGCTCGCCAAATCCCACATCGTCATCGCCGACGACCATCCCGTCATGCTGGTGGGCTTGAGGGGCCTGCTGGCGCAGTTCGAGGGCATAGAGATCGCTGGCATCGCGAGGAACTCGACCGAGATCCTCGCGGCGCTGAGCCGGCAGCCGTGCGACGTCCTGCTGACGGACTATGTGATGCCGGGCGGAGCCCATGGTGACGGCCTGCACATGATCGAGCTCGTGCGGCGCCGCTATCCCGCCCTGTCGATCCTGGTGGTCACCATGCTGGACAACCCCGCGCAGATCGGCAAGCTGGTCCGGTTCGAACGCTTGTCCGTGGTCAGCAAGCTAGACGATGCCTCGCAAATCGCGGTCGCCCTGGCGCAGGTGCTCGACGGCGTGCGCTACCTGTCGCCGACAATCCAGCGGCTGCTGGACAGTGTCGGCCCGCCCGTGGACGTGCGCGCCCGGTTCGGGCCGCTCAGCCCGCGCGAGGTCGACGTGATCCGGCTTTACCTGTCGGGCATGTCCGTCAGCCAGATCGCCGTCAACCTCGGGCGCAGCATCAAGACCATCAGCACGCAAAAGATGTCCGCCATGCGCAAGCTCGGGCTGCGCGGCGACCTGGATCTCTTCAGCTACGCCGCCTCCGTCGGCCTGCTCGGCCAGCCCCGCACGCTGGCCGCGGGCAAGCTGGCGGCATCGCCAAGGGACAGCGGCCCGCAATAGGGGAAGAACAGGCCACGGCCGATGCAAGTCCGGTGCCGATCGGGCTCGGCACCCTGAACAATCGCAGCCCGACGGCCGGGTCGGCCTGCGCGACGGACGTATGGATATTATCGCCGGGCACCGTGATGGGGCCGAGCAGGGATCGGGGACACCAGCAGGGCTTTCAACGGATTCACTGGACTTTCCCACGGGTGCCAGCGACCATGGACGGGCACGAGTCTGCGCTTGACGGCTGCCGTGGCGATCCGTTGAGCCCTGTCACGAACTATCCATCCAGCTAGCGCCTGTCATGCCGCGCGGGCAAGGGGGCATCAAATGAACCGTCTTCGATACTCGGTGGACCTGTCGTACGAGGTCCTGGATGCCGAGGCTGACTTCCTGTTCAACATCGAAGCCGCCCGTACCGCTCGCCAGAGCATCGTTTCCGAGCGCCTGACGGTGCCGCCCGTGCTGCGCATGGACCAGTACACCGATGCCGTGCTGTGCAACCGGCTGATCCGCCTGCGCGCCCCGAAAGGGCACCTGGCGATCCACTATGACGCCGTGGTCGATATCGACCACCGCCTCGACGATCCCTCGACCTTGCACGAAGTGCCGATCGCGCAACTGCCATTCGAGGTGCTGCCCTACCTGGCGCCCAGCCGCTACTGCGAATCCGACCGGCTGATGGAGTTTGCCCTGCGGGAGTTCGGCAGGGTGCCGTGGGGCTACTCGCGCATCGTGGCGATCCGGGAATGGGCACGCAACCATGTGCGTTTCCTGTCGACGTCGACCAATGAGCGCACCTCGGCCGTGGATACGATCGTCGAGCGTACCGGCGTGTGCCGGGATTTCGCGCACCTGATGATTGCCATCTGCCGGGCGCTGAGCATTCCCGCGCGCATCTCCAGCAGCCTGGACTACGGCGCGGATCCCGCGCTCGGGCCGCCGGATTTCCATGCCTTCGTGGAAGTCTTCCTGTCGGGCAGGTGGTATCTCGTCGACCCCTCTGGCACCTCGATTCCCACCGGCCTGCTGCGTATCGGCACGGGACGGGATGCGGGCGAGATTCCGTTCGCGGCGATCTTCGGCAAAGTGGAGTCCGAGCGGCCCTTCGTGCAGGTCCATGCGGTGACCGATGCGGCGCTCGGCCTGGAGATGCCGCTGTATACCGACTGGGGCATCTGCACCTGGTAAGCCGTGGCGGCCGGCCTATGCATTCCGTGCAGGCATCGGCGGTGGCATCTGGGGTGGCGTATCCGCCGCCACCTCCGCCAGCAGCCAGGAAACAAAGATCCGGACCAATGGGCTATGCCACTTGTCCTCAAGGCAAACAAAGTAATAGGACTTGGGCGAGACATAAGTGGCGTCCAGCAACCGCACCAGCCGCCCCGCCTTCAGGTCCTCCCTCGCCACGTAATCGGGCAAAAGGGCGACCCCCATGCCGCTGAGCGCCGCCTGCAACCCCATGGTCAGCGATGCATAGCGCGGCCCGCGCAGCGCCCTGGGCGCCGCCATGCCGATCACACCGAAGTAACCCGCCCACGCCTCCAGCGCCTCCGCCTGGTGCAACAGCGGCAGGTGTTCCAGCGCAGCCTGGGCGGACGCTGCCTGCGCCAGCAGTTCGGGCACGCACACCGCAAACAAGGCCAGCGGCATCACCTTGACGCCAGCATGCCCATCGGGCGGGCCTGTGCAGACCTGGATCGCGCCGTCCAGGCCAGACGCGCGCAGATCCACCGTGCCTGCCTTGGCGGTAACGTTGACCTGGATCTGGGGATGGGCCTTGGCAAACCCCGGCAGCCTCGGCAGCAACCAGATATTGCCCAGCGAAACCGGCACGCGCAGATCGAGCCGGCCGCCGCTGCCCCTGCTCGTCAGCACCTCCAGCGTGGCCTCCTCCAGTTCGGCAATCACCTTGCGCACCGCGCGCAGATATTGCTCGCCTGCCTGGGTGGGCAAGACCGCGCCCTTGCGGCGGGTCAGCATGGGCACGCCGAGGTATTCTTCGAGCTCTGTCAACTGCTTGCTGACCGCGCTCTGCGTGAGGCAAAGCTCGTCGGCCGCGCCGGTCACGCTGGCTAGCCTGACGGTAGCTTCTAGCGCCACCAGGTGGGACAGCGCGGGCAAGTGCCTGCCGTTCGTGCTTCTCATGAGGCCGGTCTGGTCGCAAAAGGGTGGAGAGGATGGCGGGCATGCTGCGAGCCCGCGCGGGCACACGGGCACGCGACGGCGCCCATGAGCGCTACGCGGACAAAAGTCAAAGACGGCGGGTCAGCCGATGCGCCAGGCCGGCGCCGTG
Organism: Cupriavidus sp. 8B; assembly: GCF_054589115.1. Classification (NCBI taxonomy): domain Bacteria; kingdom Pseudomonadati; phylum Pseudomonadota; class Betaproteobacteria; order Burkholderiales; family Burkholderiaceae; genus Cupriavidus; species Cupriavidus sp. 8B. The sequence goes on from NZ_BAAILO010000435.1 coordinate 151,734, forward strand.
CCATCCTCCGGCGCGCTCGCGCGCAGGTAGTCGCTGGTTTCGGCGCAGCGCTCCCGGTTGCTCCGGCGCACCTGCAAGCCATTGAGCACGCCGCCGATCACGTTGGCGTGGGCCCGGTCCAGGTACTTGAGCGCTTCCACCACCTTCTCCTGCGGCGTGTTGTCGGCACGCACGAACAGCAGCGTGGCGCCGGCAACGCGGCTGACCAGCGCGGCGTCGGCCACCGCGAGGATGGGGGGCGTATCCACGAGGACCAGGTCAAAGCCCGCAGCGCAGGTGAGCAGCACCTCGCGCAGGGCCGGCAGCATCAGCAGCTCGGATGGATTCGCCGGCCGCGTGCCGGCCGCGAGCAGCCACAGCCCGCCAACCGCGGTGGGCTGGATTGCATCGTGCAGCGTGAGGGACCCGCCCAGCAGGTCGGCCAGCCCCAGCGTGCCCTCCAGGCCGAATTGCCCGGCCACGCGGGCACGGCGCAGGTCGGCATCGACCACCAGCACGCGCATACCGGCCTCCGCCGCCAGCACGGCCAGGTTGACCGCGCCGAAGGTCTTGCCCGCGCCCGCGCAAGCGCTGGTGATGGCCACGATGTGGTTGGCCGCGCCGTCCATGGCGAAGTGCAGCGACGCGCGCAAGGTGCGCAGCCCCTCCACGGCCGGGGCATGCGGATACTGCCGCGCGAGCAGGTACCGGTCGTGCAGCACCGTGTCTTCATGCGCCGCGCTCGCGCGCACCGAGGCGGTGGACACGCAGCTGCGCAGGCTCGCCCGCGCCACGCCGTCCGTGCCGCAGGCGAGCCGTACCGCCTGGCCCGGCTCGCGCGCGGACAAGACCGGTGCGCGCAACGGGCACGGCAGCACCAGGCGGCTGCGCTCCAGCTCGAGCTGCTCGGGGCTGAACACGACCTCGCCCACCATCCGCAGCGCCAGGCTCCCCTCGATCGCGGCAGCGCTCTCCATGCCCCGGGACGCGCGGCTCTTGCGGGCCGCCAGCCCGGTGCCGGCCAACAGGCCCAGCAGCGCCGCCAAGCCCGTCACCAGCGCGCGATCCGGGCCGACCGGCAGCGTAGGTGCCACCGCAAGGTCCACGAGCCGTACATCGCTGCTCTGGTCGGAGTGCGCCAGCGCCAGCAGCTGCGCCTGCCTGCGCAAGGACATGTACATGTCCTCGGCCACCTTCACGTCGCGGCTCAGCGCCCCCGACTCGCGCTCCGCCTCGGACAACCCTTGACGCCGGCTATCCATGCTGCGCCTGTCGCCGCGCAGCTGCTCGATCTGCTCGTCGATCGCCCGCACTTCCTGGCTCTGCGGCATGAAATTGCGCAGCAGGCGCGCACGCTCGAGCCGCAGCCCCGATATCTGCCGCTGGTACTCGATGCTGCCGCTGAGGTAGGACTGGGACTCCTGGGAAGGCTGCAAGGACCCGGCGCGCGCGCGGTACCGGGCCAGGGCCGCCTCGGCCGCCTCCAGTTCGGCCTTCACGCGTGGAAGCTCGCTGGAGACGAAGTCCAGTTGCTGGTCGGCCTGCTCCCGCCGGTGGCCGACCTGCGTATCGACGATCGAGCGCGCCACGGCATTGACCACGGCCGCGGCATGCTCCCGGTCGGGGTCGCGCCAGACGATACGCACCGCGTCGGCGCTGGCGGCTGCACCAGCGGCCGCACCGGCCACCCCGCCATTCGGCCCGATTGCCGTGGCCGTGCCCCGCTGCGGCTCCAGCTTGAGTCCGCGGGCCAGCATGTCGACAGCCGTGACGGCGTCGCGGCGCATCACCACGAACTCGGTCCCCGCGCGCGCGGTGAGCTGCGCCAGCTTGAGCGATACGCCATTGCCCCGCGCAATATCGCCGACCTTGCCCGTCAGCAGCAACGCGCCGTCCTCGCCCAGCAGGCGAAAGCGCTGATCGCCCAGCGCCACCAGCGTCAGTGGCTGGTTGAGCAGCGCGTCGGGCACGTTGAGCGCGATCAGGCCGATCTGCTCACCGCCCCAGGCGTAGGCGGACAGGCTCTCCAGCGGCGCGGGTAGCGGCGCAGATAGCGGCCCGGCCTGCGCGCCACCGGCAAACCGCGCCCATAGCGCGCCGGCCACGGGCAGCGTACGCGGGGCCGCGACGATATCGAGCCGGGTTTCCCGCACCACCGGCGCCAGCACCGCGCGGCTGGTCAGGGCATCCGGGCGCAGTTCGTCGGCGGGCTGCCCCGGGTTGGCCGTGCCTTGCCCATTCAGCGCAAGCTGCCTGGCCGGCTCCGGGCGCACCAGTACATCCGCCTGGTACACGGCAGGCAGCGACCACGCGTAAAGCGCGCCGCACAGCGCGCCGCACAGCATGGCGGCAAGGATCCAGCCGGCATGGTCAAGGAGTGCCCGGGGCGCGCCCCAGCGCGCGCGGGAGCCCGGTTGCCGGGATGCCGGCGACAGGCCCATTTCGGTAAAGGTAATCACGGTCCGCTCCCCCCCATGCACGTCATGCCCTTCATGCGCTCAGTGCGCATGATGCGCACAGACAGCCAGCGCGCGCGCCTGGCCCACCCCTTCCGGCAAGGCCAGCCCGCCATCCCCGCTGGACAGCAGGCGCCCGTATTCGCGCCTGACGAGGCCGTAGCACTCGCAGACGTGCAGCTCCAGCCGGACCCGGTCGATCACCGTGATGTGGCCGCGGCTGTAGTGGATCAAGCCGAGATCCGCCAGTTTCCTGGCGGCCTCGGTCACGCCCTCGCGGCGCACGCCCAGCTTGGTGGCGATAACCTGCTGGGTAATGGCGATCTCGTTCGAGCAAAGCCGGTCAATGGCGAACAGCAGCCAGCGGCAAACCTGCTGGTTAAGCGAGTGATAGCGGTTGCACACCGCGGTCTGCGCGATCTGCGTGAGCAATGCCTGCAGGTACAGCAAGGTCAGCCGCAGGATTGCCGGCGAGCGCAGCAGTTCTTGCCGCAGCTTGTTCGCGGCGAGCCGGTATCCAAACCCGGGCGTGTGCACCTCCAGCCGATAGGGCATGGCATGGCCACCCGTCACCACCGGGATGCCGACCATGCCCTCGTTGCCTACCGTGGCGATCTCGACGGTGGTGGCGTCCTCCAGGAAGGACAGCATGGAGACGACTGCCGTGGTCGGGAAATACACATGGTTGGTATGCTGCCCGCAATCGGTCAGCAGTTGCCCGGGGCGCAGGCGCACCAGTTCGAGGTGGTTGGAGATGGCCTCCCAGTCGCCGCGCGGCAAGCCGCGCAAGAGGTGATTGACGTCCGGAGCTAATCGCTGGCTGTGCATCACGTGTTTCCCCTGCAAGACCCAAACTGCCCAACGTTTCCTGCCCACCAGCCCTGGTTTATTTTCCAAGTTGCTTGGTGAAGAACAGGGTCTGGATGGTCGGCGTAATCTGCTCGAGCACCCGGTTAAAGCGCACGGCATCCGACGTACCCACATACACCACGTCGAGCGGCTCCATGCGGAACTGCGTCGACAGCAGCAAAGCATCCACCTGCGTCATGTCAAGCCGGTACACGGCCGGCTGGGTCGGGCTTTCGCGCACGCCGCGGATCACGAATACCTGGCGCGGGTCGGCAGCGCGGATGTCGATGCTGTTGACGCCGGCAAGCGCGTCGGCCAGCGTGAGGCGGCCCTTGTTCATCAGCAGCGAGGTCGGCTTGACCACTTCGCCCATCACGAAGATCCGGCTGGCGAGCCGGTCAGGCACGTTGACGACGTCGCCGCCCTGCAAGAGGAAATCGCCAACGCCATTGCGCCGCTCGGTCAGCGTATCGAGATCCAGCTCGTAGACCTTGTCGCCGCGCGTCAGCCTGACCTTCTGCACGTCGGCGTCGGGCAGCGTGCCTCCCGTGCGCGCGATGGCGTTGATCATCGAGAGCGGCACATCGGTGACCTGCAGCGATCCCGGGTTCTTTACCAACCCGGTGACGTCGATCCGGCTGTTGCGGTACGACACCACGCGCACGTCGACCCGGGGGTCCCGGATCTCCTTGGACAGTGCCGTGGAGATCATGCTGCGCACCTGCTCCACGGTCTTTCCGCCAACCCGCAGCATGCCCACGGGCGGATAGTAGACTTCGCCATTCGCGCCCACGCGAAACCCGTTCTGCTCCAGCGGCCCCTGCTGTTGCGCGCCGTCGGCGCCGGGCGCCATCGGGATGGGCTGCATGTTCGCCGCGCTGGAACTCAGCTGCGGGTTGTACAGCACCGTGACGCCCAGCAGGTCCTGCGGGCCGATGCGGTACTCGTACTTCGCGATGCTCTCGGCAAGGTTCGCGCCCGTGGCGGGCGTCACCTGGCTGTTGGTCGTGGCGACCGCGTCAATCTGGCGAGAGATCACCGCCGAGTTGATCAGTTGCACCGGGTAGGCTTGCGTGCCAGTCTTGGCACCCATGTCGTCCTGCAGGCGACTCGAGTCGAGCGCCGGACCCGGCGCCCACGCACATCCGCCGAGAACGGCAACGAATGCAAGAGCGGGAAAGATCCTGGTTGCCATGGCAGCGTTTCCTTGTCGTGAACCGCATTCAAGTCGGTAGAGGGCGATCCGCCTGCAACGATCCATCTGGGGCTCCGCCCCCGGATAGCTGCAAGATTCACGCCAAAGCCTGGTCTTTATGTGTGATAGGCCACAGTCGCGCAGGCAAGCCTGCACCCAGGCGTGGCCCCCGAAAGTCACTCCTCCCGCAAGGGCATCAAGCCCTGCGTGGAAGCCGCCATGCCTGCACCCGCAAGCGTCATGGCTTGCTCCGGCTCGCGTGCAGGCGCCTTTCGCTGCGGCGTGCCGTCGCTGGTGTAGGTCGCGCACGGCATGCCCAGCTCCCGTGCGATGTGCCCGCCCAGGCGCAATGCCAGCGCAGCAATGGTGATGGTGGGGAAATTCGCGCCGACGGTCGGAAACACCGAGCTGCCGGCCACGTAGAGATTCGAGATGCCGTGGACGCGGCTATTGCGGTCCACCACTCCCATTGTTGGCGAATCATGCATGCGCGTGGTGCCCATGTGGTGCCAGGTACCTTCGAGTTCGGCGGGCCAGGGCTGGCCCTCCACGGGTGGATCCAGCGTAACTTGCGCCACGCCGCTGCTTTGCAGCTCTTGCGCCAGCAACGCGAAGGTGCGGTCGAAGGTACGCTGCACCAGGCTACCCACGCGCCAGTGCACGCGCACCCGCGGCACGCCGAGCCGGTCGCGATGTTCGGACAGCGTCACCCTGCTGTCCGGATCGGGATCGGCCTCCACGATGGCCTGCATCTTGACGTCGGTGATCAGCGAGCGGGGCTGCATCAGCCGTGTCAGCCCGAAGCCCACGGTATCGACAGGATGCGCGGCCATGGTCAGCAGGTCGCGGGTGAGGCTGTGGCCCGGCTGGTCCTTCTTCAGCAGTGCCTGCTTGGTGCGGAACAGCGCCTCCGCGCCCTTGCTGCCTTCGCCGTAGAACATCGAGAAGAACCACACCCGCGCATTGAGCAGGCCTTCGCGCTCCAGCACCGCCGGCTTGAGCGCGAACTGCGAGGAGACGTAGGTACCGTTGGCACTGACCGCCGCGTTCTGGTAGTGGTACTTGATGTCGTAGAGCTTGTTGCGCGCCCACCCCTTGTTGAAGCGGACACTGCCGGACATCAGCCGCGGATGGTCCATGAAATAGCGGCCGACCAGGTCCGCGCCATTGCCCAGGCCGGCGGGCTGCACCTTGTTCGATGCCAGCAGCAGGCGCGCGTTTTCGATGCCGCCCGTCGCCAGCACGAACAAGCGTGCCGCCACCTTGATGTGCCGCCCGCTGAGCGTGGCGACCGAGACCTCGGTCACCGATGTGGCATCGGCATTGGTCCCGATGTCGACCACGTTGGCGTAGAGGTACACCTTGACGCGATGCGACTGCTCCAGCGGCTCGCGGTACAGCTTGCCAAAGCGGGCCGGCGGGCTGAACTGCGAGATCGTGTCACGGATATGCTCGCCGATCAGCGGCAGGCGGCGCACGTCGGGACGGCGGATCGCAGCCTCCCAGTAAGCGGGATCGAAGTTGTTGGGCCCGAGCTTGAGCAGCGCATGGGTGCGCTCGTAGTATGGGGTGAGCTCATCGAGCCCGAACGGCCAGCCGCTGTGCGCCACCCAGCTGCGCTTTTCCAGGTCCCACGGATCCAGCGGGCGGCACCAGCCGCCCCAGCAGTTGCTGCTGCCGCCGAGAAAGCGGCTGCGGCTGCCATCAGCGAAGGTATAGGGAAGCCCGATGTTCTCGCCGCGATAGAGGTCGCGCGTCTCGTCATCGGCCTTGTAGCCGCCGCTCTCCAGCAAGCAGGCATCGATGCCAAGCCGCTGCATCTCAAGCGCGAGCGTGATGCCAGCCACGCCGGCACCGATGATGCAGACGGTGGAGTGCACCACTGAGTCTTCTTCGAGCTTTCTGGTATCGATAAACATCTACTGCTCCCCCTGTTCGCCGGTTTCAAGACGGATTGCCACTACCCTTCCCGCTTCAATCTTCGTACGACGCCGTCGCTCGCGTGCGCCAACATTGCGCCAACCGCGGCCAAGCACGCGCGTTGCCAGACGCACCGTGCATCAGGCATCGTGGCCCAACCACTCGGGCTCCATCACGGCCTGCGCCGGCTCGCCGGACTGCAGCACGTGCAGCAGGTCGCGGGCCATGCTTTCCACGGTGAAGCGCCGGTTGAACGTTGCCTTGGCGCAGACGCGCATCTGCGCGCGCTGGGCGTCGTCCATGGAGAGCCAGCGCCGCAGCAGCGCTTCGCATCCCTCGACGGTGTCGGGCGCGGCAAGGCCCGCGCCGTCACGCTCGATCTCGCGCCAGATATTGACCTTGTCGGAGATCAGCGCGGGCACGGCGCAGCCCAGCGCCTCGGCCACCGCGATGCCGAAGTTCTCCTGGTGCGAGGGCAACGCAAAGACGTCGCTTGCGTAGAACGCGCCCCACTTCATCTCGCCGCGCAGCATGCCGGGCCAGCTCACGCGTGCGCCGATGCCGCGCGCCTCGGCCTGCGATTGCAGCCGCGGTACCCATCCCGCGCTATCGGGGCCCGCGATCACGAGGTGCGCCTTCGGGTCCAGCTCCGCCACGCGGGCAAAGGCCTCGATCAGCAGGTCGCAGCCTTTCTTCTCGTGCACGCGGCCAAGAAACAGGACGATGCGCTTGCCTTGCAGCTCCGGGTATGCCGCCAGGAAACGCTCGCGCAACGCCACGCCGCCGGCGTCATGCTCCGGGGGGGGCGACTGCGTGCCGAGGCTCACGACGGATTCCCTGGCGCGGTACAGCCAGAAGGACTGGCTGGCCAGGCGCCGCTCTTCTTCCGCGGTAAACAACACGGCTCGCGCATCGCGCAACACGCGGTACTCGGCCCACGGCCAGTAGAGCCACTTCTTCAGGTGCTTGCGCGGGTAGGCGTGCTTGAACCAGGGATCGAGCATGCCGTGCGGGTAGACGTAGTACGGCACCTGCAGCTTGCGCAGCGCGCGCCATGCGCCAAAGCCATGGTATTGCCACAGGCCGTTGACGATGACCGCGTCGAACTCCTGCGCATGCTCGCGCAGCCAGGGCACCAGCCTGGGTGAGTAGTGGTAATAGCCGCGCGCGGGCCCCAGCACATGCAACGGCAAGGGGAAGTCGGCCAGGTAGGGCGCATCCGGGGGATCGAGCGACAGCACCTCCACGCGATGGCCCTGCGCGATGAGCTGGGCGCTGCCCTGGCGCACGCACTCCACCGGTCCGCCCTGCCTGGGATCGATCGATGAAAGCAAGTGAAGGATGTTCATCGGTCGACTCCTTGCGGGGAAAATCGGAGACGCTTGGGCGCGCGCTCGGGCTGGTCGTCGCCGGCCGCGTTCGCAGCCGGCACGTGGGCTGTCGCTGTCAGCATCGGCGGATAGGACGCGGGCCTGAGCGCGGGCGCCCCCGCCAGCGGGGCTCGCCTGGGCCTTCCCTGTCTTGCCTGTTGCGCCTGCCGCGCGCGTTCGGCCGCCGCCGCGCCCTGCGCGGCCAGCTTCGCAGCCGTCGAGCGGGCCAGCTGCGCATGCGTGGCCACCAGCAGGCCCAGCGCCACGCCGTACACCACGCCGGAGAAGCGCGGGCCCAGCGGATTGCCGCCGATCGACGTGGCCGGCAGCGCCGCCAGGACCAGCAAGGCGCGGCCCATCACGGCCAGGTTGGGCGCGTTCGGCACCACGCGCCGCCAGTGGCGATAGGCCATGCTGCCGCGATAGAGCGAGAACAGGACGATGGCGGGAAACGCAATGCCAAACAGCAAGCCGCCCGCGAACAACTGGTAGACCCAGAAGTTATGTCCCGCCGTCCACTCGTTGATGGCGTAGAACTCCTTCTCGCTCATCTGTCCGGAAAGTGCCTTCAGGTAAGCGGGCGAATAGCGATAGAAATGCCCGTAGCCTTTGCCGATCACGAGCGACGTCGTGTTCGACGTGACCTGGTCATACTGGTCCTTGAGCTCGGCGAGCCGGGTGGCGGTCGTCGGGTCGATGCCGGAAGCGGTTGCCTTGCCCGCCGCAATCCGCTGGGTCCAGTGCACGGCGACGCTCGGAAACAGCTCCGAGCCAATCAACGCGGTTCCGCCTACCAGCACCGTCGTGATGACGACCGCGCGCAGCACCGCCTTGAGCAGATGGCGCAGCGACGCCGCGCTCAACCACGTGGCAAAGCAGAACAGCAGTGCCGTGCCGACCAGCAAGCTGCGCGTGACGCTGAGCATTTCGATGGTCACGGTGCCGATGAACAGCAGCACGGTAAACTTGGTCACGCGCCTGGCAATGACGAACTCATGCAGCAGCACGCCCTGCGTGGCGAGGAATACCACCGAGACAATGCGAAAGCGCACCGTCTCCAGGCCGCCGCCAACCGCCATGCCGTAGGCAAAGCTGAACAGCAGCGACGTCACCATGGCGGCGAACATCGCCGACTCGAACTGCCTCAGGCGCTCTTGCGGCCACGGATGGCGCGCGGCCAGGTAGCCGATCAGGAACAGCATGAACGGCAACAACACGCGCAGGTAGTTGCCAAAATCGTTGCCCTGGATCAGCTGCGGGACGATGCTGCCCGGCACGGTCAGCAGCAACGCGGCCATGACCACCGAGCTCAGCCGGGTGCGCGTGACAAAGCGCGGCGCGATCAAGGCCAGGGCTATGCCCGCTGCGATCACCGGCAGGGTCAGCAGGATCTGCGTCAGGCGGCTGCCATTTTCATCGACGCTTTTGAAATCCACTGCCAGCGGGCATAGCATCAGCCATATCCAGATGGTCGCGAAGCGGTTGCGCATGGCGGGCCCTCCTTCATCCGTTGGAGGCTTGCACCGGCGTGGCCGGTGCCTGGGCCGCCGATGCGGGAAGCGCCACGCGCGCTCGCGCCAGCCGCCACCGCAACTGCCGGCGCATCGGTTCCTCGACATAGCGGTAGATGGCCAGGCTCAGCAAGATGGCCAACGCCACCGCCAGCCAGCCTGCCTGCTGGCGCCAGCCGGCCAGGTAAGCCATGCGCGCCAGCGGTACGTGAATCAGGTAGAGCGCGAAGCTGGCCTCGCCAAGCGACACCAGCCAGCGCCGGTGCAGCACGCCTGCCACCGGCCGCTCCAGCAAGGCGAGGCCGAGGATCAGCGCGCCAAAGAACGGCGCCTGCAGGTAGAAAGCGGGACTGAGCGGGCGCAGCACCGCCAGCGTGCCGACCGCGCAGACCCCAAGGGCCACCAGGCCCATGCCAAGCGCATGCCGGCTGCCGCCGGCGCCGCGCAGCCGCGCGTAGGCAATGCCCGCGCAGACGCCAAGCACGAACTCGAAGAGGTGGGTCAGCGGAAACTGCGCCACCAGGAAGCCATGCCTGGACGGCGGCAGCGCCGCCTGCAGCAGCGCGATCCACGCGCCTTGCACCAGCCACAGCGCCAGGCACAGCAGCGCCAGGGCGCCGCCGCCACGCTTGTCGAGCCGGCGTATCAGCAGCGGGAACAAGGCGTAGAAGAAGGCCTCGCAGGAGATGCTCCAGGCCGGCCCGTTCCAGGGCTGGTTGAGCGCAGAGAACGGCAGCCACGCGGTCAGCGCCAGCAACTGGGCCGCGAGGCTCGCTGCCAGCATCACGTAGTACGAACCCTTGAGCCCATACCACTCGCGCAGCAGCTCGCTGTCGCCCGTGTGCAAGAGCCACGCCGTCACCGGCAGCGACAACAACAGCGAGAGCACCAGCACCGGGTAGATCCTGGCGAAGCGCGCGGCGTAGAACGCGGCAGCGCCGCCCGGCAGGCCGATCTTGTCCCGGTAGGTGAAGGTCAGCACGAAGCCGGACAGCACGAAGAACAGCGAGACGGCCGGGCGCCCGCCGTCCGCCAGCTGCAGGAACCACGTCGGGCCGTCAAGCACGCCGATCTCGGTGAAGTGGCAGAGCACGACGGTCAAGGCCGCCAGGAAGCGGATGCTGGTGAGCGCCGGCAATGTCCCCGCGGTGTGGCTGGCCGTCGCCGTGCCGGCAGGCCGCGCTGCCGCGCTGCCTTGCAATGGCGCCGCTCTTTGTTGTGTCGCTGGCATTCCCCACCTCCCCTGTCCTTGTTTTTGCTTCTTGGCTCTGCTCTTGCCTTTTTCTCTTGTGATTGCCTTCGCGATCGCCATCTACTCCGCCTTCTCCGGCTGCAACACGTTGGGAGGCAACTCCTCCGTAACGCGAGACTCCCCCGCCGCGGGCCGCACCGCGCCTTCGTCGCACAAGGCGCGTAGCCTGGCGTCGAAGCGGGACAGCACGGCGGCGGCGGACAGCGTGGCCTCGGCGTAGGCGCGTGCCGCGGCCCCCAGCTCCGCACGCAGCGCGGGCGATGCCGCGAGCCGCTTGATGGCGCCCGCCAGGGCCTCGACGTCGTCCGGGGGCACCGTTACCCCGCGCGGCGATACCGCCGCAAACAACTCGGTCCCCGGCAGCGCCATGGCGACGATGGCGCGGCCGCTGGCAAACATGCCGGTGAGCTTGGAGGGCATGACCAGGTCGGCCGCATCGCCGCGTTGCGGCAGCACGTGGATGTCCGCCAGGTTCAACAGCTCGTTGAGCCGGTCGACGGGTTGCAGCGGCAGGAAGCGGCAGTTGTCCAGCCCGGCGCAGTGAGTTTCCAGCATGGCCCTGGCCGGGCCGTTGCCGCAGAAGACAAAGGTGATGCCGGCATTGCCGGCCAGGGCGGCAACTGCGCACACCAGGATTTCCAGGCCCTGCTTCTGGCCCATGTTGCCCGCATAGAGCACCACCTTCTGGTCCGGCGGGATGCCCAGCTCCTCGCGATAGGTGCTGGGCCGCTCCAGCGGGTAGATAGCGCTGGTGTCCACCCAGTTGGGCAGGCGGAACACGCGCGTGCTGGCTACGCCCTTGCGCACCGCATGCTCGGCCATCTTCTCCGAGATGGTGGACACGACGTCGAAGCGGCGCATCAGGAAGCGTTCCATGGCAAGTGCTGCGCGCCGCAGCCGGGCGCCTTTGAGCATGCCCAGCGCGAAGGCGGCATCGACTTCGTAGTCCTGCACGTGGAGCCAGGTTTTAGCGCCGGCCATGCGCGCAACCATCCAGGTCGCGGGCACGCTCATCAGGCTGGGCGCGATCGCCATCACGGCGTCCGGGCGCCACAGCATCTGCTTGAGCAAGGACGGCAGCGCGCCTAGCGCGAAGCTGGCGAGGTGCAGCAGCCGCGTGGCGCCGGACGGGCGCGCGGGCACCCACAACGGCGCGCGGTGCACCTGGACGCCGCCGCGCAGCTCGCGGGTGTAGCGCCACCCGGAATATCCTTCGCCCACGCGCCAGCCAGGGTAGTAAGGCGGCGCGCAGACCACGCGGACCTCATGCCCGCTGGCAGCCAGCGCTTCGGCCATCTCGGCGGTGTACTTGCCGATTCCGGTCAGCTCCGGCGCATAGTTCTGTCCGCAGATCAGGATTCTCACGAAACACTCTCCATTCGGTTCTGCGTCTGTCACTCCGGCAACGTGACGCCTTGCTCCCGGCCAGCCGGCCGACCGGGGATAAACGGCGTATGCGCCGAACGCGCGCAACCCTCCCTGCAATGGCCGCAGCGGCCATCGCAAGGTCAAGACACGCAGCAGTAAGAAAGGCCGCCCGGGGCCTCGGTCCTGGCTTAGGTCTGCACGCCCGTTCGCTGATGCACTTCCGGCTCGCTCAGCATCGCGGCGCAGCCCCGCGCGATATTCGACGCGGCGTTCGCAGGATCGAAGCGCCGGATCACGGTGAGGCACCGCTCGGCGGTGGCCTGCGTATCCGCGAATGCCGCCAGCGCGCGGGTCATGCCGGCTTGCAGCGCATCGACACTGCGCGCCGGCACCGCAAACCCGGTCTCGCCCTCGAGCACCAGCTCCGGCACGCAGCCGCAGTTCTCGCTGACCACCGTCGGGCAGCCGTGGGCAAGCGCCTCGTTGACCACCAGGCCCCAGGGCTCGCTATGGCTGGGCAGGACCATGCAGGCCGCCCGGTAGTACTCCTCGGACAGGCCTTCGTCCTGCAGGCTGCCGACCTGGCATACCGCGTTCTCAACGCCGAGTTCCGCCGCCATCTGGCGCAGGGTGCCTGCCATCGGCCCGGTGCCGACCAGGCGCAGCGTTACCGATGGCATCCTCTTGTGCAGGCCGGCGAAGGCTTCCAGCAGCGTGTCCAGCCCCTTTTCTTCCGACAGCCGGCCTACGTACAGGAACACCGGCGCGCTGTCGGCACGATGCTTCAGGCGCTCCTGCAAGGCTTGCTCGGGCTTGTAGGTGGCCGGCATGGCGGCCGCCTGGCAGGGCGTGAAGATCCGCTCCGGCTTGGCGCCGAGCGACATCAGGTACTCGCGGCTGCGCTCGCCAAAGCCGAAGTAACCGTGGCACAGCGAGAAGAACACGCGCTTGGGAATGGAGGTCAGCATGCGCCGCGGCCGGTCCCGCCCCGTGGAGTCGCAAAATACCGCGCGCCGCTTGCCGGTGACGATGCAGGCCAGCAGCATCGCCCAGTATTCCGGGCGGTGGTAGCCCGGCAGCACCACCAGCTCGCCCTTGGCCTTGAGCACTTCCCAGGTCAGGCGCGCGGTCATCTTCCAGCGCGGCACATCCTCATAGCAGCCAGCGTACAGCTGGTGCATGGGATAGTTGTGAAACGAGTAGTCGACGTCCGAGAAGCCGAGCCGGAAGTGCTCCGTCTCCGCAATCTGCACCATGTCGTAATGGATCGAGCTCGCCGCAGACTGGCTGTGCAACGCCGAGAACACCGCGCCCTTGTGGCGCGACCAGACTACGTTGTGGAATATCGTGACTGAGCCTGACATTGTTATCTCCTGTTTGCGGTCACTCGATAACGGCGCCGGAGAGCGCTGTTGCCCCTGCCTGCTCGACCCTGGGCAACCCCTCTTCCTTGCGCCGCGAATACTCCTGGTAGACGGCGGAAATCCCTTCATCAAGGCCGATCGCGGGCCGCCAGCCGATCTGCCCCAGTTTCGAAACGTCAAGCAGCTTGCAAGGCGTGCCGTCCGGCTTGGAGGTATCGAACGCGAGTTCGCCCTCGAAGCCGGAAATGCGGCATATCCGCTCCGCCAGCTCGCGTATCGGCAAGTCCCGGCCCGTGCCGACGTTGAATACGCCTTCCGGCACTTCGCGCTCCAGCAGGAACAGCGTGGCCGAGGCGAGGTCGTCCACATGCAGGAACTCGCGGCGCGGCTTGCCGGTGCCCCAGATGGTCATGCGGGGAGCCTCCTCCTGGGTCGCCGTGTAGGCCTTGCTGATCAGCGCCGGCAGCACGTGGCTGGTGGACAGGTCGTAGTTGTCGTTGGGGCCGTACAGGTTGGTCGGCATCACCGAGAGATAGCGTGTGCCGAACTGCCGGTTGTAGGCCTCGCAGAGTTTCAAGCCAGCGATCTTGGCGATCGCATAGGCCTCGTTGGTGGGCTCCAGCGCGCCCGTCAGCAGGTACTCCTCGCGGATCGGCTGCGCACAGTCACGTGGATAGATGCAGGAGGAGCCAAAGAACACCAGCCGGCTCACGCCTGCCTGGTACGCGGCATGGATCACGTTGGTCTCGATGACCAGGTTCTCGTACAGGAAGCTGGCCGGCCGCGTGGCATTGGCGAGGATGCCGCCGACGCGCGCCGCGGCAAGCAGCACCACCTCGATGCCCTCGTCGGCAAAGAAGCGGTGCACCGCGCCCTGGTCCGTCAGGTCCAGCTCGGCGCGATCCCGCGTCACCAGGTTGCGGTAGCCATCGGCCCGCAGCCGCCGCACCAGCGCGGAGCCCACCATGCCGTTGTGGCCTGCGATAAAGAAGACGGTGTTCTTGTCCATGGTGATTACTCGTGGTGTTCCAGCGCCTGGAAGCCGGCCAGCGTCACCAGCGCATCGCGCCGGGCAATCTGGAAATCGGCACGGACCATCTCCTTGACCAGCTTGGAGAACGGCGTACGCGGCGCCCAGCCCAGCTTGGCGTGGGCCTTGGACGGGTCGCCCAGCAAGGTCTCCACCTCGGTGGGCCGGAAGTACGCCGGATCCACACGCACGATCACCTTGCCCGGGGTGAGCTTGGTCTCCTTGCCCCTGACCGACTCCACGATCCCGACCTCATCCACGCCGCTGCCCTCGAAACGCACGGTCACGCCAAGCTCGGCAGCGGCGCACTGGACGAACTCGCGCACGCTGTACTGCTCGCCGCTGGCGATCACGAAGTCCTCCGGCTGGTCCTGCTGCAGCATCAGCCATTGCATCTCCACGTAGTCGCGGGCATGGCCCCAGTCGCGCAGCGCGGACAGGTTGCCCAGGTAGAACTCGTCCTGCAGCCCGACCGCGATGCGCGAGATCGCCCGCGTGATCTTGCGGGTGACGAAGGTCTCGCCGCGCACCGGCGACTCATGGTTGAAGAGGATGCCGTTGCAGGCGTACATGCCATAGGCTTCGCGGTAGTTGACCGTGATCCAATAGGCATAGAGCTTGGCCACCGCGTATGGGCTGCGCGGATAGAACGGCGTGGTTTCCTTCTGCGGGATCTCCTGCACCAGCCCGTACAGCTCGGAGGTGGAGGCCTGGTAGAAGCGCGTCTTCTTCTGCAGCCCGAGGATGCGGATTGCCTCCAGGATGCGCAGCGTGCCAAGGCCATCGGCATTGGCCGTGTACTCGGGTTCCTCGAACGAGACGGCCACATGGCTCTGGGCCGCCAGGTTGTAGATCTCGTCGGGCATCACCTGCTGGATGACGCGCAGCATGCTGGTGGCGTCCGTCAGGTCGCCGTGGTGCAGGAAGAAGTGCCGGTCGGGATCGTGCCGCTCCCGGTACAGGTGATCGATGCGGTCCGTGTTGAACAGGGAAGTGCGGCGCTTGATGCCGTGCACGTCGTATCCCTTGTCGAGCAGCAATTCAGCCAGATACGAACCGTCCTGCCCGGTAACGCCAGTGATCAGAGCAACCTTGCGCGTCATCATCTTTCTCCCGCCTTTCGTTGGTAATGCTTGGTATGGATTTCGAGTGAGCGGCCCCCCGCGGCCTTACTTCACCCGCCCTTCGTAGCCGTAGTACTCGGTGTAGCCCGTGCGCAGCAGCAGTGGCGGCTTGGGGACGTCGGTCAGCAGCACACCCTGCAGGGTCACGCCGCCGCTGTTCAGGCGCCGCGCGGTCTCGCTGACCTCGGCCGCGGAATGCCGGCCGTGGCGCACCACCAGCAAGGCGGTGCCCGCATGCCGCCCGAGCAGCGCGGCATCGGTGACCGCGAGCACCGGCGGCGTGTCGATGATGACCATGTCATAGCGTTGCTTGAACAAAGCCAGCATGGTGTGGAAGCGATCGCTCATCAGCAGCTCCGCCGGGTCGGGCGGCAGGCTGCCGCGGGTCAGCACGTCCAGGCCGGGCAGTACCCCGCGGATCACCACGGAGTCGATGTCGGTGCCCATCAGCGTGTCGGACAAGCCCGGCACCTGCGACAGGCCGAAGTGCACGTGAACCTCGCCGCGCCGCATGTCGCCATCGATCAGCAGCACGCGCTTGCGCCCTGACGCCACCAGCGCGGCCAGGTTGACGGACAGGAACGACTTGCCGGCATCCTGGCGCGAGCCGGTCAGCATCACCACATTGTTGCGGGCGGTTCGCAGTGCGTATTGCAGCGTGGTGCGCAAGGCGCGCACGCCTTCCACCGCGATGTCGTCCGGCGCGCGTGCCGCCAGGACCCCCAGCCCGCTGCTGCCGGAGGCGCGCAGCTCGCGCTGCAAGCGCAGCTGCGTCTGGCTACGCGGCACCACCGCGCAGACCGGCACGCCCAGCATCCGCTCGAGCTCTTCCGGATGCTCCACGCCGCCATACAGGGCCTTGCGCAGGAAGGCCAGCAAGGCCCCCAGCACCAGGCCGATGCCGCCGCTGATCAGCACCAGCATGGCGCGTTGCGGGCGGATCGGATCGTCCGCGGGTTCGGCAAAGTCCACCACGCGCACGTTGCCGACCTGGCCAGCCTTGACGATGCGCAGTTGCTGCGCGTTGTTGAGCAGGTTGGTATAGAGCTCGGTATCCACGCGCACGTCTCGCTCCAGCCGCAGGGCGGTCTGCTCGGTATCGGGCAGCACGGAGACGCTGCGGCGCAGCGTGCCCTGCTGCGCGCTCAGCGTTTCGATCTGTGCCATCAGCGCCACCACCGCGGGGTTGGCGTCGGTGTAGTGCGTGCGGATCTCGGCCAGCCGCGTCTGCAAGCGGGCCAGGTTGGTCTTGTTCTCCACGATCTGCTGCAGCAGCAGCCGGCCTTCCTCGCCGAGGTTGACGGTGCCCTGCCGATTGCGAAAGGAGTTGTAGCGCTCTTCCGCCAGGTCCAGCTCCTTGCGCAGCGCCGGCAGTTGCTGGTCCAGGAACGCCAGCGTGTGCTCGGCTTCGGCGGAGCGCCGGCCAATGTCCTGCTGCACGAACTGGCGCGCAACAGTGTTGACGATGTCCGCGGTGAGCTTGGCGTCCGGCCCTTCCAGGCTGGCGCGGATGATGCCGGACTGCAGGGCGGACTCGCCCACGGCGAGCGCGCGCTGGATACGTTCCACCGTGCCGATGGTCGATGCGCGCACCAGCTCGAACTGCGACCCGTTGCGCCCTACCAGCTCGTCCACGCGGATGCGCACCGGGCCCAGCGCGGTGGTGCCTGCGGCCTCCTCGCCAACCCGGCCCTGCAGCACCGACTTGCCTTCGGGATCCCGCAAGGTGTAGGTGTGCGCGCTGTCGGCGATCAGCGTGAACACCTTGCCGTAGTACTTCTGCGGCGTGTCGAACAGCGACATCGTGATGGATTCCGCGCCCCACGCGTACTGCGACAGGCCGAGCAGCTCCGTGGGCGGCGCCAGGCCGCTGTTGCGCGCCGCCAGCCACGCGCCGATCACCGGGAAGTAGCGCGGCCTGGCCGCGATATCCAGATGCAGCTTGCGCACCGCCTCCTCCACCACCAGGCGCGAGCGGATCAGCTCGATCTCGGCCGCCGTGGAGGAGTTGGGATCGAAGATCGACGACAGCGTTTGCAGCGACGATCCCTGGTTGGCATTGGCGTTGCCGCCCTTGCTTTCCTCCACCTGGATCATGGCGTCGGCGCGATAGACCGGCTTTTGCAGCAGTGCATAGACCGTGCCGAGCACCAGCGCCAGCAAGGTGATGGCCGCGATCATGCGCCAGTGGTCGACCAGCGTCACCAGGTAGTCGGACAGCCGAAGCTCGGTCGGGCCGGAGACATCGGTGTATTGGGTATCGAATGAGGTCGCCATATCGTGTTGACTTGCATCTAACCATCGCTTCCCGCCGGCTACGCTCTTCGCGCGTGCCGCGGCCCCGTCTTGTCGTTCAGTACGCGTTGCGATGCACCAGGCCCTTGACCACCGTGGCCGCGATGATCCGCATATCGAGCGCGAACGACCAGTTGCCCAGGTAGTACAGGTCGCAGGCAATGCGCCCTTCCATCTTCTCGATGCGATCCGTCTCGCCGCGGTAGCCATTTACCTGGGCCCAGCCGGTAATGCCGGGCTTGACGCGGTAGCGGTGGATATAGCCGCTGACCAGCTTCTGGTACTGGTCGTCATGTTCGATGGCATGCGGGCGCGGCCCCACCACCGACATGTCGCCGCGCAGCACGTTGAAGAACTGCGGCAGCTCATCCAGGCTGGTGCGCCGCAGGAACGCGCCCACGCGCGTGATGCGCGGGTCGTTGCGCTTGGCCTGGGTCACCACGCCGGCCGCCTCGGCATGCGTGCGCATGGAGCGGAACTTGTAGATGGTGAAGATGCGCCCGTCGGTGCTCTTGCGCTTTTGCTTGAACAGCACCGGCCCGCGCGACGACAGCTTGACGGCAATGGCGATGGCGATCAGCAGCGGCGACAGGCCGATCAGCGCCGCCGCGGCAAAGAGGCGGTCGAACACGTCCTTCTGGCGCAGCGCGGTGGCCGATAGCGGCGACGCCACCAGGTTGATTGCCGGCATGCCGATCAGTTCGATGGTGCCGCTGTCGAACAGCGCCAGGCTGTGCAGGTCGGGCATGAAGCGGACATTGACCAGCTCGTCGCGGAATTCCTCCACGAACTCAAGGATGGTCCGTTCCTGCGACAGCGGCAGCGCCAGCCACAGCTCGTGGATATCCTGCGAACGGATATAGCGGTGGAAGGCGGCGCGATCGTCGAACGTCGGCACCTTCGCGTTGAGGCTGCCGGCCTGCGGCGCCACGTTGAACGCCGCCACCACGCGAAAGCCGGAGGCAGGCGCAGCCACGCCGCGCCGGATGACCGCGCTGCAGTGCGCGCCGCAGCCAACCACGGCGACCTTATGCAAATTCATGCCCGCGCTGCGGACCTGGCCCAGCACGGCATGGGTCATGAGGCGCGACACGATCAGCATGGCGCCGGTGGAGCCCGTCCAGTAGACGAACCACAGGCGCGAGATGATGTCGATATGGTGCAACGAGAACAGCACCATGACGCCGCTGAACTGCACCAGCAGCCAGGCCAGCGCGATATGGCCGGCCAGCCCGATCTTGGAGCGTCCGCGCCAGGACTCATAGATGCCGAAGGCGGGGAACAAGGCCAGCGTGAACGCGACGGAGAGCGCGATGAACACGTCGTAGAACGTGCGCTGCGACATGTCGTTGAAGCGCATGTGCGAGGCAATCGCGGCACCGGCAAACACCAGCGCGACGTCCAGAAGGCGCGCCAGCAACCCTTCGATCTTGAGCATGTTCCTCTCCCCGTTCTTCCCAGCCCTTCGCGTTTCTTCACCACTCGTTGCGTTGCTTCACTTCCTTTGCTTCACTTCCTTTGCGTCACTTCCTTTGCGTCACTCCCCCGCGCGCCACGTCACGCTTTCCTGCCGCGCCGGCACGACCTCCCCATGGTCGCCTCCGGCGGCGCGCGCGTGGCCCGGCGCTCCTTGGCGCCTTGCTCCCTTATGTTTGTGGTCCCGGGCAGCGGCCGTAGGTATCGTCGACGCGCACGATGTCGTCCTCGCCCAGGTAGCCGCCGGACTGGATCTCGATGATTTCCAGCGGGAGCTTTCCCGGGTTTTCCAGGCGATGCAGCACGCCGAGCGGAATGAAGGTGGACTGGTTCTCGCTGAGCAGGAACTGCTCCTCGCCGCGCGTGACCATCGCCGTGCCGCTGACCACCACCCAGTGCTCGGCGCGGTGGTGGTGCAGCTGCAGCGACAGGCGCGCGCCCGGCTGGACCACGATGCGCTTGACCTGGAAGCGATCGCCATGCTCGATGGAGTCATAGAAGCCCCAGGGCCTGCGCACCTTGCGGTGCGCGTCGGCCTCCGGCGCGTGCAGGATCTTCATGCGCGCGACCACATCCTTGACGTCCTGCACGTGCGAGCGATCCACCACCAGCACCGCGTCGGCGGTCTCCACCACCACGATGTTGCTGGTCCCGACGCACGCCACCAGGCGCCCGTCGGAATGGACATAGCTGGAATGCGCGCCTTCGAACACCACGCGGCCGCGCCCGGCGTTGCCTTCGGCGTCCTTGTCCATGGCATCCCACACGGCGTCCCACGAGCCCAGGTCCGACCAGCCCGCCTCCAGCGGCACCACCACACCCCGGCACGGTGAGGCCGGGTGGTCCAGGCGCTCCATCACGGCGTAGTCGATCGAGTCCGACGGGCTCAGGAAGAACTGCCTCGACGCGGGCCGGAAGAACTGCCCCTCTTGCTTGCCCTCGGCCATGGACGCAACGCACATCTCGTGGATGGCCGGATGCAATGCCTCGATCGCCTTCATCCAGACCGTGGCGCGCACCACGAAGATGCCGCTGTTCCACCAGTAGTTGCCACTGGCCACGTACTGCGCGGCAAGCTCGATCGCCGGCTTCTCGACGAAGCGCTCCATATGGCGCACGTCGTCGGGCAGCAGCTCGCCAAGCTTGATGTAGCCATAGCCCGTGTCAGGCCGGGTGGGCGGCACGCCAAGGGTGACGATGGCCCCCTCGTCGGCATGCGCGGCCGCGATCGACAGCGCCCGGTGAAAGGCGCCGGTATCGGCAATCGCGTGGTCGGCCGGCATGACCACCAGGATTGCGTCCTGGCCGCCGGCCAGCGCCAGCGATGCGGCCAGCGTGAGCGCGGGCGCCGTATTGCGCCGGGCCGGTTCCACCACCAGCCGGCCTTGCATGCCGCTGGCCTGCAATTGTTCGCTGGTGATGAAGCGATGCTCGTCGCCGCAGACGATGATGGCGTTGGGCTCGATCTCGTGACCGGCGGAGAAGCCCTGCATGCGCAGCAGCGTGGACTGCAGCAGCGAGTCCTTGCCGACCAGGTCGATCAGTTGCTTGGGGAAATGTTCTCGCGACAGCGGCCACAGCCGCGTGCCGGCGCCGCCGGCCAGCACCACGGGCGCAATGCGCAAGCGCGCGGGCGTGTCCGGCGCCACCGCAACGGCGTCCCCGGTTTGCACGGCAACAGGCTTCAGCATCTTCTTCGACATGATCCAGCCCTCCCTGGTCGGGCGCCGCGCTCTCGCTCTCGCAAGCGGCCCGTGGCGCCAATCGTCTACGCGGGGCAATGCGCGGACCTGCGGACCCGCGCATTGCCCCGCATGCCTGTTACCCCACCTTGCTGACCTTGCTGCGCTGACGGTATTCCGTGGGGGAAATCGACATGCGCTTGCGGAAGATCTTGGCCAGCCTGTCGCCATTGCCCATGCCGCAGCGCCGTGCCACCTTGTCGACAGGCAGCTCCGTCTCGGCCAGGAAACTGCAAGCGGTATCCAGGCGGGCGTGCAGCAGGTAGTCGGACGGCGTCACGCCCATTTCCAGCTTGAAGCGGCGCAGGAAGTTGCGCTCGCTCATGGCCGCCACCTGCGCCGCATCGGACACCGAGATGGATTGCTCGCAGTGCTCATGCAGCCAGCGCGCGGCCGCCCGGATCTTGTCACCCGCGCTGGTCGCACCGGTATCGGCGAGCCGAGGCATCAGGCGGGCGGTCCAGGCGGGCATCACGCGGGTACCGACCGCGCGTGCCACGTCGAGGCCGAGATCGCGCTTGATCAGCGTCAGCGCACCCCTGACGAGTTCGTACTGCTCGCCGGACTCATCCGAGGCATGCAGCCCGAACACGGGATTGCGATGCTCGTCCTCCTGCGGCTTGAGGACCCCGGCTGCCGCCAGCACGGCCCGGCCTTCGGCGATGGGCCGCACCGTGGGAGTGCGGGGGGAGACGACGCGCAGCCAGCGCAGCAGCCGCTCGTCTGCCGCGGCGGTATGGGCGCCCGCGCCACCGGCGATGAAGAGCACATCGAAGCCGATGAACTGGCGCGGATCGAGGCCATCCGTCCAGACCCGTACGGACGCGGAGCAGGCAACGCTGCCCCCGTCGACCGAGAGAAGGCGGACGTCATAAGCGGATTCTTTAGCCGGATCGGACGCGGAACATTCATTAGCGGTCTGGAATAGCTCAGCCACCAAACCCGCGCCCAATAATGAAAAACCATCGAACAACAAAATGCCGACGCGCCGAGCGGCGCACTTTGAACGGTTAGTTGAGGCATGAAGCCAACTAACCGTTGTGGGTTCGAGTTGGGCGTACGGCATGATTTTCCCCAAAAAAATTGTTGATCCGTTCTTGCGCGAATTTATTGGTGTTGCAATGCATCCTAGCGATCCCAGATCCAGACGAATACGTCCGTGTCGGAAAGTAGCGAGATGTTGGCGGAAGGCATCCGCCGCTCCAAAATTCCATGCAAGCCGTTGTAAATACAGCCTTTTTGGGTAGCGACCTCACCTAAAATCGCCTGTCCCAGTGTGCTGTTCTGCAACCATGTCCTACTCTACGAGGAATGATGCGTTGCACCAAACGCTGCACCAATTGGTGCGTTACCTACCGAACATAAGTGTCGGAATAGGTGCACGAATGCGGGAATCCGACATTAATTCCACTATTTGGGGTGGAGCTTCGGCCACACTGAAACATAGATAAAATCATTACCAACATTGAAATTTATTACAAATTAATTAATGCCATGGACCAGCCATTCGGATATATCGCCCGATGGCCATCGCCGATCTTTTTTGTTGTTCCGGGGATGAATGAAAGATTTATGTCTCGCCGAGACGCAGGAGGGCTTTGCCGTCACAGGACGGACGGCTTGCTTGACCAGGGGGACTGAAAGCGTGGCGCGCGAGCGCTGGCGGCCGGTCGCTGAACCCGGCGCAACCCGGTGACGGGTGCAGTCGGCGCGAGCGCGCAGGACTAGTACCCTTGCGCAGCGTGCCGCGACACGGCCCGTAGTGCCCGGGCCTGTGCATACGCAAATTTGGGGCAGCAGGCCAGCCTCATCCCGGCCAGCGCGCGCGCATGATGTGCAGCACTTCCGCCAGCGCGAAGCCGGCTTCCGCGCCTCGCCACTGCGCCAGCGCCGTGACGCCTTCGATGCTGACCAGGTGCCCCGCTCCCTCATGCATTTGCGACCGGTGCCTGCGCAACGCTTCCACCTTGCGCGGCCAGGTGGCGCTCACATCGATATAGAGCGAGCCTCCCAGGGGATTGACGATGCCGCCGCCGCCCCAGCACGTGGCCGGATACTCATAGGCCGCTACCAGGTGGGGGGCATGCTTGGCGGGGTTCAGGCGCGTGGCGGCAACGCCGGTCTCCCAGCAATAGCGATGGTCCTGGTGCGAAGACGACAGCGGGATCAGCACCTCGTCCGGCTCGAAGCGGTTCTGCAGCGCGTCCAGCATGCCGACCATCTGCGCGCGCGGAAAGCTGTCCAGCACCCCATCGAGCCCCCGTGTCAGGACCTCGGTCGTCTGCACGCCAAGCACGCTCATCGATTCGGAGAACTCGTCGAGCCGTTCTTGCTCGGTCACCTCCCGGCCCAGGCATAGCGACCGGCTCTTCCCTACCGTTGCCAAGGCCACCATCACTTCGCCGCCGGCATCGATGACCCGGGCCAGGTATGCGCCCACGCCCAGCTCCGCATCGTCCGCGTGCGGGCTCAAGACGAGTACACGCTTGGGTTCCATATCTCCTCCGGTTCTTATCCCGTGACGCCAGGCGCCCCAGGGCACCCGTCACGCCGTGCTGATCAGCCTGCGCGCCAGCGCGCGGTATTGGTCGGCCGTGTCCTTGAGCGTCAGGCCATCAAGCGAGCGCGCGACCCGCGGCTGCGCCAGCGCCCTTGTCAGCGCCGCGCCATAGGCGGCGGCATCGCCGGTGTCCAGCAGTTGCACGCCCGCGAAGTCGCGGGCGAAAGCAAAGGCGGGAATGCCGCTCGCCACGACCGGCATGCCTGTCGCCAACGCTTCTAGAAAGGCAATGCTGTGCGCCTCCGATGCCGACGGCATGGCAAACACGGATGCGCCCGCCAGCAGGTCCGGGATGTTGGTCTGCGGCCCGTTGACCCGCACCTTGTCGGCCAGGCCCAGCTCTTCCACCAGGGCGCAGACCTTGACGTAGTAATCGGGATCCTCGATCACGCCATACATCTCCAGCCGCGCGTTCGGCACGCTCTTGAGCGCCTCGCGGAACGCCAGCACGGTATGCAGCTGGTTCTTGATCGCCGCATAGCGGCCCACCTGGATGACGAGCCGCGACGCCGCCTCGCGCTGGCCCGCGGGCCGCACAAAGAAGCGGCGGGTGTCCACGCCGTTGGGGATCACCGCCATCAGCGGGTGCGTGCCCACCGAGTTGATATAGTCGCGGATATTCCCCTGCGACACCCCGATCACCGCGCGGGCGCGCGTGGACAGCATCCGCTCGACGTAGCGGAACACGGTGCTCTCGAAATCGTTGGCGGCGGAGTGCATCACGTAGACCACCGGCACCCGCGACGGCAGGGCCCGCGCATAGAAGGCCGGGATGGTGGCGTGGGCGAAGATGATGTCCGGCTGGTAGTCGCGCAGCACGCCGCGCAGGTGCCAGAGCCGCCCGGCCAAGCGCCGGGGCTGGTCCGGAAACAGGCACAGCACGCCAGCCGCATCGAGCTGCGTGCGCAGCGCCGCGAAGTCCTCCTGCTGTGGCATCAGGGCCGACACGCAGACCGTGTCGCCGTGGGCCTGCTGGTAGATGGCCAGGTCTTTCGCCAGCATCTCCGCGCCTGACAGGCGCGGCGCCAGCACAAGATGGAGAATCCGCATCACACCCTCCTCATTTTCAGGATCTGGTAGAGCATCCATGCCGCCGCGACCGCCAGGCCCGCCGTCATCGACCAGGCAATGCCTTGCGCGCCCCAGTAGCGGGTGGCGGGCGGCACGGTGGCCAGCAACACGCAGACCTGCAGCACCGAGGCATGCGTGGCGGCCTTGGGGATGCCCACGGCGCGCAGGTAGGCGACCAGCACGGCAATCAGCCCGCCAATCGCCATATTGATGGTGAAGATGCGGAACAACGGCACCGCGCCGAGCCAGGCCGGCCCCAGCACCAGCAGGAACAGTGGCTCGGCCACCAGCCGCAGCAGCACCACCACGATCGCCAGCCCCAGGCCGCCGATCAGCACGAAGCGGCGCAGCAGCACCGCGTCGGAGCCATCCTGCTTGCGGAAACGGGCGGCAAAGGTGGGAAACAGGTATTGCGAGATCGCGATGCCGGCATCGGCGAGCAGCATCTGCGCGAACTTGGACGACATCTGGTAGGCGCCCAGCTGGGCCGGGCCGAGCAGCTTGCCAACGATGACCTTGTCGAACTGGTTCAGCAGCAGGTTGACCACGCTGCCCGCCCAGATCCAGCGGCTGAAGCCGACGTAGTGGCCGATGCCGGCCCACTGGAGGCGCAGCGGTGGCCGGGGGCTCATGCTCAGCCAGGTGAGCGCGGTCTTGACGGATTCGCCGGCCAGCAGCCCGATCAGGATCGACATGGCGCCCGCGCCCGCGAAAGCGCACGCCAGGCTGACGGCGCAGTCGGTGCCGGCGGCCGCCACCTCGATCCCGGCAATATGCTGGAAGCCCCGGTCGCGGGTCACCACAAAATAGGCCGGCGAGGCCAGGCCGCGAATCAGCGGCAGGGCGGCAGCCAGCTGCAGCAACAGCAAGGAGCCCGCGAGGTGGAACTGCGCCTCCAGCAGCGGCGCCAGCGCGACCAGCAGCAATGCCACCCCCGCGCCACGGCACGTCAGCGCGGTCCAGAGCGCACTGAGCTGGTCGGGGGTGGGCGTTTGCTTGTCCTGCACCACTGCCTGGGGCAAGCCGGTATCGCTGAGCGCCTCGGCAATCGCCACGGCCAGCAGCGCCACGGCGGCGATCCCGACCGCCGACGGGCCCAGGATGCGCCCGACCATCAGGAACTTGACGGCAACCAGCCCCCGCACCAGCACCTGCTGCCCCAGCACCCACGCGGCCGAACTAGCATGCAGGCCGGTCAGCGGCAGGAAAAAGGCATTCCTCAGGGATCTGGCCATATTGCCCCAACATTGGTTGAGCACCGATGCCAGGCACCGGTGCAGCCAGCACGGGCATCCGTGCCGGCCCGGCCGGCGCCGTGCGCCAGCCATGAAGCACAACTTACCGTAGGCGCGGCAACAGGAATCGCCATCGCCTAGCGTTAATCCGTCACATGCGTGCGGCGCCGGGGCGGGCTTGCGCAATCGGCTCTCGCTGGCCCTCGCTGTCCCTTGCTGGCCCTTGCCCGCCTCCGCCCGCCTTTATCCGCCAAGCCGGCCCGCAAATTGGCGTCCGGCGCAAAGACGGCGGTGTTAGTGTGGCAACATCCGCAACCCGCCGCACACCGGGCTCGCCCCACCGTGCATGAAAAACGCGATGTCCGAGCCAACCGCACTGATCATCGAGCACGATTTCACCGGCCACCGCTGGCGCTACGTCGAATGGGCGGTACAGGCCTACACGGAGGCCGGCTACCACTGCATGGTGGTGACCGACCCCGGCAACCAGGCGCATCCGCTCGCCCAGCGCATGCTGGCCGGGCAGAATCCCGCCGCCAGCATCGTCTTTACGCAGCCACCGCCCGCGGTGGGCAGCGGCCTGGGCAAGATCAGCTATGTCCGCTTCTGGCGCACTTTCCGCCATGCCTTCCAGGTCGCGGCCGGCCTGCGCGACATCTCGCTGGTGGTGGTGCCCTATGCCGACTACTTCCTCTATGTGCTCCCGTTGCTTGGCTCGCCGTTTGCCAAGGTGCCATGGGTCGGCATTACGATGCGCGCAAACTTCCATCACAGCAAGGTGGGCGTGAAGTCCCCGCACCAGCCGCTGGTGAACGCGGTCAAGACGTGGCTGTTCCGGCGTGCCGTGGAGTCCGGCGGCATGAAGACCCTGCTGTCGATCGACCCGACCCTTGCGCAGTGGTATCCGCGCGGCAACGGCCGCACCGCCCTCGCCTACCTGGCCGATCCCTGTCCCGACGCGCTCCCGGCCGATCCCGCGGCCGCCAGGCAGCGGCTGGGGCTGGGCCAAGGCCCGGGACGCAGCGCCGGCACCTGCCTGCTGGTGTACGGCGCAGTCACGGAACGCAAGGGCATTTGCGAACTGGTCGCCGCGCTGGCCGGCCACCCGCGCGCGCCCATGCTAGTGATTGCCGGCCAGCAGGACCCACAGACGCGCGCGTTCCTGCAGGCGGCCGCGTCCACGCTGTCACCGCCGCCCGTGATCTTTGACCGCTTCATCACCGACGAGGAGGAGGCGGACCTGTTCTCCGCCTGCGACGCCGTCTGGCTCGGCTACAAGGGCCATTACGGCATGAGCGGCGTACTGGTGCAGGCCTACCGCTTTGGCAAGCCCGTGATCGCCACCACCGACGGCCTGATCGGCTGGTTCTGCCAGGGGCAGGAGCTCGGGCCGGTGCTGGAGGACCTGTCCGGCCCCGCCATCCAGCGCGCGCTGGACCAGTTGTCCTGGCCCGTGGCGGCCACGGCGCCGTCGGCCGAATCCGCCAGGGCCCACCTGCTGGCCCGGCATACCTTGAACGAATTCAAACAAACGCTGCGCCGCGCGGCTGCCTGACGCTCGCTTGCGTGACAAGACACAAGCAGTACCCGTTCGGGGGTGCCGCTGCCCGCGCAGCCATGGCAACGCCATGGCCACGAACCTACATCGCCCAGGGTCACAGCATGCCGTGCGGATCGCACCGGCAGGAGGCCTTTTGCATGCATCGCACAGTAGACGCGTACGCGCGTTGCCACAGCCGCTTCGTCGAACTGGATTTCGTCAGGGGCCTGGCCATCATCGCCGTCATGGGCATTCACTTCCACACCGTCGACACCGGCAGCCGCCTGATCTGGCTGCTTGAATATCCGCTAAAGAACTTTGGGCGGGAAGGCGTCACGCTGTTCTTCACGCTCAGCGGATTCCTGGTGGGCGGGTTGCTGCTGCGGCAGTACGCGCAGACCGGCACCGTGGACGCGTGGCGCTTTTTCATTCGCCGGATCTTCAAGATCTGGCCGGCTTACTACCTGCTGATCCTGGTCCACGCGTTGTCTGGCCATCATGCACGCAACACCTTCTTGCTGCAGAACGCGACGCATCTGCAGAACTATCTCGGCAGCTCCATCGCGCAGACCTGGAGCCTGGCGGTGGAAGAACACTTCTACTTGCTGCTGCCCATTGCGCTGCTGCTGTGCGCGCGATTGCGCCTGACACCGGAACGGTTGCTATGGCTGCTCGCGGCGGCCTGCATGCTGGTCTTGCTGGCCCGCAGCGCGGCCGTCGCCGGCGGCGACATCCGGGGCGCCTACGTGTACACGCAGTATCGCGTCGACAGCATGCTGTTTGGCGTGATGCTGGCAGTCCTGTACTGGATGAAGCCCGGCATCTACTGCAAGCTGGCGGCACGGCGCGGCTGGCTGGCT
Organism: Cupriavidus sp. 8B; assembly: GCF_054589115.1. Taxonomy (NCBI): domain Bacteria; kingdom Pseudomonadati; phylum Pseudomonadota; class Betaproteobacteria; order Burkholderiales; family Burkholderiaceae; genus Cupriavidus; species Cupriavidus sp. 8B. The sequence goes on from NZ_BAAILO010000435.1 coordinate 179,931, forward strand.
GCCGCGGTGGCGGGGCTGCTGGCATGGCTGCTGTTCTGCCAGGCCGATATCGTCGTCGAGGAGAGCATCGGCTTCACCATCCAGTCCATCGGCTTCATTGCCCTGATCGTGCTGGTGCTGGAGCATTCCGGCCGCCTGCGCGACAGTGTCGCGTACCGGGCCGTCGCCTGGATCGGCGTGTATTCCTATGGCATCTACTTGTGGCACACGGTGGCGCGCACGCCCGGCGCCCTGATGATTCATGCGGCCTTGGCACATGGGCTGCCGCCGGCGCTGGTCTGGGTGCTGGCGCTCGTCATGCAGTTCACCATTGCCATTGCGGTGGGCTACCTGACCACCCGTGCCGTTGAATTGCCCTTCCTGCGGCTGCGCGACGCGCTCTTTCCGGCGGGCCCGCGCGGCGGCGCCGACGTGCTTGGCAAGGACAAGATCGGCGCTTGACGTCGCGGCCATGCCGCACCACGCTCCCGGCGTAGTGCGGAGCCGCCAAAACGCCCCTTGCGAAAGGCCAATCGCGCCAAATTGCGGGCCAGCCACGTTTTCACGTTCGATAATTTTCTCGACAGGAACGTAATGAATGAATTCGCGTTCCTGCGAATGCAAGATGCAGGATGCAGCGCGCAATACGATGGATTCTTCCGCGCGGCGATGCCCAGCATTGCCGAGAGCGCCGCGGGGCCACCCAGTGAGAGGCGGAACATGGATACCGAAGCATTTGCCGATTGTCTCGATGTCGTCGGCGATCCACGCGGGGCTGGCCGTGACACCAGTCGCGAAGCCAGTCGCGAAAGCAACCGCGATGCAAGCCGGGACAGCCTGGCCAGCCCGCCGGGACACCGCGTCATCGACCTCACCCGCGCCGGAAAGGGCAACTACGTGCGCCGCCGCAGCCGGCTGGTCGAGGCGGCCTGGTTCCTGGTCGAAGCCGGCATCATCAACAATAAACTGAATCCGTTCTCCGGGCTGCGTGTCGCCCTGCTGCGCCTGTTCGGTGCACGCATCGGCCAGCACTGCCGGCTGGTCCACCCGCTGCGCGTCAAGTCACCCTGGAACCTGGAAGTGGGCGATGGCTGCTGGTTCGGCGTGGATGTGTGGATCTACAACCAGGCCAGCATCCGCATCGGCTCCAACGTCTGCATCTCGCAAGGCAGCTTCCTGACGGCAGGCTCGCACGACGTGGACAGCAACATGGACTTGCAGGTCGCGCCGATCGTGATCGAGGACGGTGTGTGGATCACGTCCAAGTGCGTCATCCAGAAGGGCATCACCATCGGCCGCTCGGCGGTGGTCACGCCACTCTCGGTGGTGCATCACTCGCTGGAGGCCGAGGGTATCTACGGCGGCAATCCGTGCCGGTTCATCCGCAAGCGATTCGACCCGCCCGGGCACGCTGGCGTCACGACCCCGTCCGGCACCCTATAAGGAGAACAGCATGGATTACCAGGCAAGCCGCGACGTCAACCCTGCCAGCCGGTCCATCGAACTCGATTTTGTTCGCGGGCTGGCCATCATTGCCGTGATGGGAATGCACTTCCACACGGTCAGCACCGGCAGCCAGTGGGTCGCCCTGATCGAGTATCCGCTCAAGAACTTCGGGCGCGAAGGGGTCAACTTGTTCTTCACGCTGAGCGGCTTCCTGGTCGGGGGGCTGTTGCTGCGCCAGTACGCGCAGAGCGGCAGCGTGGATGCGCGGCGCTTTATCGTCCGCCGCATCTTCAAGATCTGGCCAGCCTACTACGCTCTGATCCTGTTCCATGTGCTGGCCGGCCGCCACCCCACCAGCACCTTCCTGTACCAGAATCTCACGCACATGCAGAACTACCTCGGCTCCTCCATTGCGCAGACCTGGAGCCTTGCCGTGGAAGAACACTTCTACCTGTTCCTGCCGGCGCTGGTGCTGCTGTTCGCGCGCTTGCGCGTGCGCGCCAACACCATCCTCTGGACGCTGGGCACCTTGTGCGTGGTGGTGCTGGTCGCGCGCTGCGCCGCGGTGGCCAGCGGCGAGCTGGAAGCGGCCTCCGCCTACACGCAATATCGCATCGACAGCCTGCTCGTCGGCGTCATGCTGGCCACGGTCTACTGGATGAAGCCGGAACTGTACCGCCGCATCGCCGGGCAAAGGCTGTTGCTGCTGGCCGTGGTGGCGGGCACGATTGTCTGGCTGGTATTCCTGCAGCGCAACCTCGTGCTGGAAGAGAGCATCGGCTACACCATCCAGGCCATCGGCTTTGCCGCGTTGATCGTGCTGGTGCTCGAATACTCCGGTGCGATACGCGGCGCCAAGCTGTACCGCGCGGTGGCGTGGATCGGCGTGTATTCCTACGGCATCTATTTGTGGCACTCCGTGGCGCTGGCCCCCGGCGATGTGTTTATTCGCAAGGCAAGCACGTTTGGCATCCCCGTCATGGTGGCGTGGGGGCTCGCCCTTGCGTTGCAGTTTGCGATTGCGATCGTCGTCGGCTACGCTGCCACGCGCGCGATCGAGTTCCCCTTCCTGCGCATCCGCGACGCGCTGTTCCCGGCCCGCCGCCGCAGTACGCCTGCCGCACAGCCGGCCGAGCAGCACGCCGCGTGAGCTGACCCGACGCCGTCCCCGCGGGCGTAAGCCACGTGCCGCGCGGGACTCGAGTTACCGACTGCCAACAGCCTGGGGCCATAGCCTTTCCCCTGGGGAGGAAGGCAGCAACCGAGCGGCAACTGAGGAATCAAGGTGAATCACAGTGGCTAGATATACACAGTCCTTCAAGGAACGCGCCGTCGCGCGGATGCTGCCTCCCGAGAACGCCAGTGTTGCGCAAGTGTCCGCCGAGACGGGGATATCGCCGGCAGCGCTGGAGCGCTGGCGCGCGGTAGCCCTCGCCCCACCACCGACCGACCCGCCCGGCGCCGGCGAAGCGCGCCTGGACGCCGTGCTTGCCACCGGCACCATGGGCGAGCTGCAGAAGACCGCCTGGTGCCGTGAGAATGCGGTCGACCCGACCGAGCTGGAATGCTGGCGGCAGAGCGCCGCGGCTGCGCTGGCGGACAACCGCGGGATTGGCGCGGTGCGCAGGCGGCATGAGCAGGATCAGAAGCGGATTCGGGAGTTGGAGAGGGAGTTGAGGAGGAAGGAGCAGGCGCTTGCCGAGACGGCGACGTTGTTGGTGTTGACTAAGAATGTGAGTTCGTTGTTTGCTGCGCCTGAGGATAGGTGATTGTGGTTTTGGTGAGTGTGATGGAGGTTGTTTTGGCGCTTCTAGCTGCTGTCGCGGTTCTGTACAGGGTTGACCGTTTTCCCGCTCTCGAGATTTAATCGCTCCTAGTCCCGCTGACGCGGGGGGTGTCTCTTGTGGGCGGGGTTTTGATGCTTTTAGCTGCTGTCGCGGCTGTACAGGGTTGGCCGTTTTTGTCCTCTATCGAGATTTATTCGCTTCTAGTCCCGCTGACGCGGTGGTGGCTCTCGTGGGTGGGGTTTTCATGCTTCTAGCTGCTGTCGCGGCTGTACGGTGTTGGCCGTTTTAGAACGTGTGAGATGTCACTTTTCTTTACTCGTAAAGAAAAGTAACCAAAAGAAAGCGATCCTTGCAGGAGGCTGGCGTGGCGTCATTGGGGACCCCAATGATTTCGTGGTCAGGCCCCGGGTTCTAATGACCTCGTGCCGTTACCAGTTTAGATCATCACGACGCTGCCGATGCCCAGGGTTTCGTGGTGGCCCCCACCGGTAGCCACCACCACGAATTTCAGGCCGTCTGTCGCTCGCGGCGCGGGCGGCCACGAAGTTGCAAGCGTCCCGTTTTCGTCGTGGGCGCGGTGGCACCGGATTGATGGGTCGAAGAATTTCCACCGCGCCCACCCCACCACGAAACCATCATGGCGTGATATATCGTGGCGCTTTGCGCCGGTACCGGCAGATGGGTGAATAGGCACGGATGCTGCTGCCGGGGGCCTCACCACGAAACCAGCGTCATTAAAAGGATCGTGGCCATTTAAACCGGTAACGGCACGAGTGAATTAAAACCCGGGGCCTGACGACGAAACCATTGGGCTGCGCAATCCCGATACGCCAGCCTCCTGCAAGGATCGCTTTCTTTTGGTTACTTTTCTTTACGAGCGAGTAAAGAAAAGTGACATCTCACACGTTCTAAAACGGCAACACCGCCCAGCCGCGACAGCAGCTAGAAGCATCAAAACCCCGCCCACAAAAGACACCCCCGCGTCAGCGGGGCTAGAAGCCTAGAAACGCCTCCATGCGCATAAACGACCAACTACGCACAGCCGCGTCAGCAGCCAAAGACCCTGGCAAAAGCTGAACACAAATATAACCCCTTACCTCCCCACATACCCCTCAGGCAAAGTCACATTCCCCTGCACCACAGCAGCATTAGCAGAAACCACATAGACCGGCGTCTCCGTCAAGGCCAGTGCAACCTGCCCATTCGAATAAGCCACGGAAGCCGCATTCCCCATCATATCCAGCACCGTCACCTGCCCGCTGGACCCAGGCGCATCCACCTGCAAGCTATAAGCAACGCTATACGTCACGCTAAACCCCGTATTTGCACTCCAGTTGGCATTGTCATGCGCCCACAATGCCGTCACCACGTTGCCATTGTTGAGCCGCTGGAATGCATACCCATAAACCCCGAACGGCAGCCCCTTGAGCGGCCCCAGCGTATTGGTGCCGTCGATCAGCCGGGTCATCGCCGCTACTACCATCGCCGCGGGCTTCGGACTGATCTTGGCGGGGCCGTAGGTGCCTTGCGGGTTGACCAGGTCGAAGAACAAGCCGTAGCCAGCAGGGTCGGTGGGGATGTCGGTGGCGTAGAACATATAGGTCACGTCCGCGCCCTCTCCCAGCAGTATCAGGTGCGTGCGGGCAATCACCGCGCCGTGCGCGTACAAGACGTTCTGCGTCGGGTAGTTGGCGCCATAAGCGGAACCGAGGTCGTAGCTGATCCCGGTCTCGGTGACGAACAGCCGCGCGCCGCGCTTGAGCTGGGTGGCAACAGCATGGCGCAGCTCGCGCATGGCGGCCGGCAGGGCGTTGGCGGCGTTGGAGGGATCGCTGTTGCCGACCAGGCGCTCTGGCGGATGCGATGGCGAAGTGCCTACGTCGTAGTAGCCGTGCGCCGTCACGCCGTCGAGATACTGGGCAAAGCCCAGCGGCGCCAGCCGGTTCAGCCAGACGGTGTTCTCGCGCACCATGGCGTTGGTGGTGCCCATGATCACCGCGCTCGGGTCGGTGCTGTGGATGCCCTGGAAGGTGGCCTTGTACATCGCGGTGAAGTTGGCATCGGTATCCAGCCACGGCAGGCCGCCGTTATAGTCGGGTTCCCAGGTCACCTGGTAGTAGTTGGCCGACTGCGCGGGGAAATACCGGGTCCGCACCGTGTTCGACTCCTGCCCCACCCGGCTCATGTAGTCCTGGTAGGCCGGCAAGGATTTCGGCGCGTAGCTGTGGGTAGCCACGCCGGTGGGGCTCGCCCAGGCGGGGATGCCGTCGAGCTGGATCAGCCGCATCAGGTCGCCGGGCTTGAAGTACGAGGCGAGGTGGTCCACCGCGGGGTTGAAGGTGTTGGGGCCGTTGGGCTCTTCTACGTACCAGTTGCGGTTGTCGTTGACCCACGACAAGCCGAGCGCGGGATAGAGCGGACGATAGCCGTCGCCATCGCAGCAGCCTTGCCCGGGCAGCAGGTAGGCCGCGCCTTGCCCGCCGAAGCGATGCAGGTCCTGGTTGGCGTAGCTGACCGCCGGCAGCACGGAAGAGACGTTGGGCAGCACGCCGAACGTCGCAATGCCGCTGGGCCGCGTGCCGCGTGCGAGCAGCGAGCCTGCGCCGGAGGCCAGGCTGGCCGATCCGGCAAAGTAGCCTGACACCGTGGACGTGCAGTTCAGCGTCGACACGATCGCGCCTGCGGCGACCGGGAACTGGCCGCTGGCACGTACCTTGTTCCAGGTGTCGGAGATCTGCCAGTTCACCGTGTCCGCGCTGCCGGCGCGGGTGGTCACGCTCAGCGGGAAGGTACTGCCCGAGGCGAACATCCGCGTGCCGTCGCCCCCCGGGGTATCCATCTCGATTGCATCGCCGCCGCCCGCCGCCGCTACGCTGCCGGCAGGCGCGGTGCAACTGAGCGTGCCGCTGCCTGTGGGCGTCACAGGCGTGGTCGGGGTGGTGGGTGTCGTGGGCGTTGTGGTGCCGGTGTCCTCATATGAACACGTCTTGCCGAAACCGGGCGCGGGGTCTCCGAACACGCCGTTGTTGCAGGCCACGCCATTGGTGAAGGTCAGGGTGACGTACTGCGTAGCGGTCCCGTAGCGGACCTGGCGCGTGCCGGTAAAGCTGCAGAAGCCGTTCTCCGAGCTGCAGGCAACCCAGGTGCTGGTGCCGGGGGGCGTCGTCGGACTACTCGTGCCGGAGTCGTACCAGCAACTCTTGGCAAACCCGGACGCGGGGTCTCCGAACACTCCGTTGTCGCAACTGGTGCCGCCGGTGAAGGTCTTGATGACGTACTGCGTATCGGTGCCGTACTTGACCTGGTGGGTGCCGGTGAAGGCGCAGGTCTGGTATTCCGAGGCGCACAGCGTCCAGGTGACGGCCGCTGGCTGCAGGGTTGCGGGGCTTGCGCTGGTCGCGCCGCCCCCGCTTTCGCCGCCACAGCCCGCGATGGCAAGCAACAGCAGCAACAAGATGCCGGCGCGCTGCAAGGCAACACGTATCCAAGGGCTCCCCGCAGCCGGGGCTGGGTTCGGGCTGGTAAGCGTCGACATGGCTTCCCCATCGTTTGGCCTGCGTCTGGTCAACGCGGGCGCAACAGTAACGCATGGACCCCGTAGGTCCCCGAATGAATGGAAAACTGGCGGGCGCTGTCCGCCGTTGCCGGCGAAGCGCCGGGCGGCGTCGGACGCGCCCTGCTTGTGCAGCCCCTGGCCGAGGCGTTTCATCGGTGATGCTCCTGGCGCGGCCAGCCAAAGGATGACGGCAACGCAAGGCATGTGGGACGCGCGGCCTGCAAAACTTGCCGCGGCGGGGTTGAGTGAGCCCTCCGGCATAGCTGGCAGGGTCCGGGCCGAACGAAGCCTGGCGCACCATTGTGGTGAGCGCGCCGGATACAAGTTTACCCGCACGCCCCTGGCTATGGCCGCCAAGATTTAGTGTTTATCGGACGAAGGCGGGGCCGCAGGCAAGGCCAGTTCGCGGCGCGTGGACGGCGCTCTCGCACCAGGCGGTGCGCCGGCGGCACCAGTGCCACTAGTGCACTAGCGGCAAATCACCGGGGCGTAATACGGCGAGTAGTGCCAGATGATCTGCTGGAATGGAGCATGGCGTCCGTAGGCCACCGTGCACAGCCCGAGCAGGGCAACGCCGGCGATCAGGCATTTGCCCAGCCGCTTCGGCGCGCCGTGGCAGGCGCGCAGCACCCAGAAGGCAACGCCGCCGCCCAGAAGCCACCCGGCAATGACCTCGGCCGGGGTATGCGCGCCCAGGCGCACGCGGCTAAAGCAGATCAAGGCCGCTAGCATCAAGCCGAGCACGAAGCCTGCCCGGCGCCATGACGCCCGGAAGCTGCGCAACAGCAACCCGAGGAACACGGACCACACCGCCGACGAGAGCATCGCGTGGCCGCTGATCACGCGCATGTCGAAACGCTCCAGCACCGTGCCGCAGCCGGTGTGCAGCAGCTTGCTGGCCAGCACCAGCGCCGCGGCCGCCGCCAGGCACAGGGCCCAGCGCAGCGCCACCCGCCACCCGGTGCTTTGCAGCAGCCACAGGCCGGTGGTGAGCGCCAGCGGTAGCGTCACGGCGGCATCGCCGAGGTCTGTGATCCGGTACCAGTTCATCATGTCTTTCGTCAGCTTGCATAAGTGTGCAGGCGAGCTCAAAGCGGATCTCGCCATCGATGATGCTTCCGACTTCCCATTGAATCCTGTTGGCCACAATGTATGCCCCTCGCGCGAGGCCAAGGCGGCGGGATGCATGCGCTGTCGGAATACAGCGAACTGTTGGCAGATGGCGCTCGCTGCGCAGCGATACGCTGGCTTCGCCAAGGCTGGCTCCGGGACCATGCCGTGCGGCAGGAGCTGCGCGCGCCAAGGCAACCGACCGGCAGGACTCCAAGCCTTTCAAACCAGACGACGGGGGTAGTTTCATGCTCAAGATCAGGAAAGCCGTATTCCCGGTGGCCGGCCTCGGCACGCGATTTCTGCCGGCGACCAAGGCCAGCCCGAAAGAGATGTTGCCGGTAGTCGACAAGCCGCTGATCCAGTACGCCGTGGAAGAAGCGATGGCCGCGGGAATTACCGAGCTGATCTTCGTGACGGGGCGCAGCAAGCGTGCCATCGAGGATCACTTCGACAAGTCCTATGAGGTCGAGGCCGAACTGATGGCGCGCGGCAAGCAGCAATTGCTGGACCTGGTGCGCAGCATCAAGCCCGCCCACGTGGATTGCTTCTATGTGCGGCAGGCAGAGCCCCTGGGACTTGGCCACGCGGTGCGCTGCGCCAGCAAGCTGATCGGGGACGAGCCCTTCGCCGTGATCCTCGCCGACGATCTGCTGGACGCGCGCACGCCCGTGCTCAAGCAGATGATCGAGGTGTTCGACCACTATCACAGCTCCGTCATCGGCGTGGAGGAGATCGAGCCGCAGGATTCACGCTCCTATGGCGTGATCGACGGCAAGCCTTGGGACGACCGCATCTTCAAGATGTCCGGCATCGTGGAGAAGCCCGCGCCGCAAGCCGCACCGTCCAACCTTGGCGTGGTGGGGCGCTACGTGCTGATGCCCAGCATCTTTGAGTTCCTGAACACGCTCAAGCCGGGCGCCGGCGGCGAGCTGCAGCTCACGGACGCCATCCAGGCGCTGCTGGCCCGCGAGCAGGCGCTGGCCTACCGCTATGAGGGACGCCGCTTCGATTGCGGCAGCAAGCTGGGCTACCTGAAGGCTACCGTGGAGTTCGCGCTGCGCCACGCTGAAGTCGGCGCGCCGTTCGCGGCGTACCTGCGCACCGAATGCGCCATCGTCGCGCAAGCCCTGGCGCACGGCAACGACCAACTGGCGGAGGCGGTGATCGTAACGCCCGAAGCGCAGACCGATGTGCAAGCCGACGTGCAAGCCGACGTGCAGGCCGAAGCGCAAACCGAGCGCGATGCGCGCTTGATTCCGCTGGCCGCCTGACCCACCCCGGCGCGCAGCACCGGGGCCGTCGCCAAGCCGGCCCCGGTCAGCGGAAATATGCCCTTGTGTTCTCGTGCACCTCGCCATGCGCCAGCAGCTCGGCCGGCGTCATCCAGCAGTACTCGCTGTGCTGGTCAGGTTGCCCGAGCGGCGCGCCGCCGGGCATGGTCCACGCATAGGCGAGCACCACGTAGTGCGTGGAGATGCCCGGCTCTGCGGCGAAGTTGTCCGGATAGTGATGTTCGAACACGCCGCGCGGCACGGCATCGCCACGCTCGACCCCGGTGAGGCCGAGCTCATCCGCCACGATGCGCCGGAACGCGGCATCCAGGCCCTCGTCCTTGCGGATACGCCCGCCTGGCACGAACCATGACCCTTTCGCCGGCCGGTTACGGCGCCGGCCAAGCAACACCCGGCCTTGCACATCGGTGACGAGCAGGTCGATCGAGACCAGGGGGGTGTTAGCAACCACAGAGAGGAAATCCGATCTGGCAAGCATTGCGCGCGACTCCAAAATCGAAAGACTACCATCTGCTTGAACCTGCTTGAATCTGCTTCGATCCGCGTCATCCCGTGGCAAGCGTGCTGCCCAAAAAAGAATAGCGCCGGCATGCATGTCGCGCGGAATCCGGGAACATGTCGTTCCGCCCGGGGGCTGGACCGAAACCCGTCGACACGACCCTGCCGGCGCAGAAAGACGCCTCGCCCACCGGGGGATAGGCGAGGCGCAAAGCACGGGCAAGTGGGTCAGACCTGTCCGCGACGTATGGAGCCTACCCGTGGCCGCGTGATTCGAAAGTGGGCTAGCGCACCAGGCGTTGCGCCCGGCGAACTAATGGCGGATGGCGACTGCCTGGCGCACCGGACGTCGGCAATGCCTTAAAAATCTGCCGCCGCTGCCGTTATTTCACTTGCGGCCAGCAATCACTGGCCACGCGCCAGACTGCGCCACCGCGCAACGATGCCCAGGAATTCCTATGCAATACGACCCGATACAGCTTGCCCAGCTCGGCTGCATCCTCATGGTAGTGCTGTGCACGGCACTTGCAATCCGGCACACCCGAAAGCAGACCCGCGTCGACCATCACATCTCCGAACTGGAGCGCCAGCTCCGCGAGCGCGCGCCAAAGCGCCACGACACGACACGACGGGTGAAGCGCACATCTTCGGGTAGCGCCATGGGTTGGGCGCACCGCCCGGCGGCATGCGCCCCCACGATGCACACCGCGCCGGAAATTGACGCGAGAACAGCGGGGGAAAATAGGGGCTTTTCCCCATACGATGTCTTATCGAGAATACGTATGATCCGTCGCGTGACAAGTCGCAGCGCATAAGTTCTTAAATCCGACAGCTGGACCACGAGCGGCTTTGCCGCCTGGTACGACTTGATTGCCGGTCTTCGCAGCGTGACTCCGGTTTGCCCACAACGGCCATAGAGCCAACGGGGCAGGAGCAACGTGGTGTGGATGTCGCGGGGTGTAAAAAGCCATTCTTCGGAATGGCTTTTTTTATGGGACTGCCGCATTGGCTTTGCACGGGCGTGATTGGCCCGCCACCCGGTGCCGTCCATTGTGCACATCGGCAGGCGTCCTTATATACTCCGCCAGATCATCAAGCGCCCGCACGGGCCGGGAGAGCTGGCGTGGATCGACTGCAGGCCATGAAGACCTTCGTCACCGTGGTGGAGACCGGCGGCTTCACCGCCGCCGCGCGCAAGCTGGACATCTCGCTATCGGTGGTCAGCCGCATCGTCAACGAGCTGGAAACGCACCTGGGCGTGCGCCTGCTGACCCGTACCACGCGGCTGGTCCGCATGACCGACACCGGCGCGGCCTACTTCGAGAACTGCCGCCGCCTGCTGGGCGAGATCGATGAAGCCGAGCTGGCAGCCTCTGGCGCTCATGCGGCGCCGCGCGGCCAGCTTGCCATCACGGCTTCCGTGCTGTTCGGCGCCGCCTACGTGATGCCGATCGTCACCGAATACCTGAACCGCTACCCGGAGGTCGACGCGACCTGCCTGTTCCTGGACCGGATCGTGAACCTGGTCGACGAAGGCATCGACGTAGGCATCCGCATCGGGCAGCTGCCGGATTCGTCGCTGCAAGCCGTGCGCGTGGGCCAGGTGCGGCGCGTGGTGTGCGCGGCGCCGTCTTACCTGGCCAGGCACGGCGTGCCGCAAACCCCGGACGACCTCGCCAGCCATGCCACCATCCTGCCCAATGGCGCAAACAATGCGGCAGAGTGGCGCTTCAACAGCGACGGTACTCCCGTCGTCACCCGGCTGCAACCGCGCCTGACAACCACCACCAATGACTCCGCGATTGCTGCCGCCGTGTCCGGCTTTGGCGTCGTGCGGCTGCTGTCGTACCAGGTGGCCAGGCAGCTGCGCGACGACTCGCTGCGCATCGTGCTGGCGGACGTGGAACCGCCGCCCCTGCCCATCAACGTGATCCACCGGGAGGGCCGCCATGCCACGCGCAAGGTCCGCGCCTTCCTGGACCTCGCCATCGAAACGCTGCGCGCGGACAGTACGCTGAACTGACCGGCCCGCTGACGGGGGCGCCAAGCGCCCCGATTCTTCTCGCAACGAGAATAGTCCCTTCTCGCCGGGGCCGTTTTTCGTGCCTCGGGACGCACCTATGATCCATCCAGGCACACGGACCGGACACGGCGCAGGCAGGCCTTCTCCCGAGAACCCTTCGGACAGTGTGCTAGCCGCCACCGGGCGGCGTCATTTCCCAAACACGCCGAGGATCACCGCCATGCAAGTCTATTTCCACCCCCTCTCCGGACACGCGCACCGCGTCCGCCTGTTCCTGTCGCTGATCGGCGCCAATGCCGAAGCGATCGAGGTCGATCTGGCCAAAGGCGCGCACAAGGCACCTGAATTCCTCAAGCTCAACCCGTTCGGCCAGGTGCCCGTGCTGGTGGACAACGACACCGTGATCACCGACTCCAACGCCATCCTGGTGTACCTGGCCAAGACGTTCGGCAAGACGGACTGGCTGCCCGAATCGCCCGCTGGTGCCGCCGCGGTACAGAAATGGCTGTCGGTCGCCGCCGGCGAGATCGCCTACGGCCCGGCAGCCGCGCGCCTCATCACCGTGTTTGGCGCCCCCTACAACGCCAAGGAAGTGCTTGCCCGCGCGCACGTCATCCTCAAGCGCGTTGACGACGTGCTTGCCAAGGGCAAGTGGCTGGCCGCCGCCCACCCCACGCTGGCCGACGTGGCGCTGTACAGCTACATCGCCCGAGCGCCCGAAGGTTTTGTCGACCTGTCGGACTACGCCAACGTCAAGGCCTGGCTGCAGCGCATCGAAGCCCTGCCGGGCTTTGTGGAGTTCAAGACGACGCCGGCCGGCCTCGCCGCCTGATCAGGACTCTGGCCTGGACCTGCCTAGGCCGGCCACCGAACGTCGTACAGGAAGGAGCACCCACCATGTCCGCCCAAGCCCGTCCATCCACGCAAGCCACCCATGCCCCCGCGCAGCCCTGGCACGCCGGCGAGCGTAGCCTCCAGGCACGCGCAGGCGTTGCCGGGCGCATGGAGGATGTCGGCCAGCGCGTGGTGCGCGACTACATGCCCGACCAGCACCGCGAGTTCTTCGCGCAACTGCCGATGGTGGTGCTGGGCGCGGTCGCGCCGGATGGCCGGGTGTGGGCGACGCTGCGCGCCGGGCAGCCGGGCTTCCTGCACTCGCCGGATGCCACCACGCTGAACATCGCCACGGCCCGCGACCCCGCCGACCCGGCGGATGCCGGCATGGAAGACGGCAGCGCCATTGGCCTGCTGGGTATCGACCTGCTGACACGCCGGCGCAACCGCATGAACGGTACAGCGCGGCGAGGCAGCGACGGCGTGCTGCGGATCGACGTGGGGCAGAGCTTCGGCAACTGCCCGCAGTACATCCAGAAGCGCGTGTTCGAATTCACGCGCACGCCCGGCACGTCTGGCATGCGCCCCCCGGCGGCACCGCACCACTTCACCGCGCTAGATGCGCGTGCGCGCGCGCTCATCGGTTCGGCGGATACGTTCTTCGTCGCGTCCTACGTGGACCTTGAAGATGGGGAGCGCCAGGTGGATGTGTCGCATCGCGGCGGCAAGCCCGGCTTTGTCCGGATCGATGCGGACGGCGGTCTGACCATTCCTGACTTTGCCGGCAACCTGTTCTTCAACACGCTCGGCAACTTCGTGGTCAACCCGATCGCCGGCCTCGTCTTTACAGACTTCAACACCGGCGAACTGCTCCAGCTCTGCGGCAAGGCCGAGGTCATCCTGGACTCGCCAGAGATCGCCGCCTTCCAGGGCGCGGAACGCCTGTGGCGCTTCATGCCCGAGCAGATCGTGCGCCGCGACGAGGCCCTGCCGCTGCGCTGGCTGCCACAAGCGCACGGCGCATCGCCGAACTCGCTGATGACCGGCAGCTGGGAACAAGCCGCCGACCGCCAGCGCGCCGCGGCGCTGGCCAACGCATGGCGGCCATTGCGCGTCGCGCGCATCGTCGATGAAAGCAGCGTGGTCCGGTCCTTCCACCTGGAACCCACTGACGGCGTCGGCCGCGTGGCGCACCTGGCCGGCCAGTTCCTGCCGATTCGGGTCACGCTGGCGGGCCATGCGCAGCCGGTGATGCGCACCTACACGCTGTCGGTGTCGCCGGCCGACGATGTGTACCGCATCAGCGTGAAGCGCGAAGGCACGGTGTCACGCCACCTGCACGACAATCTCAAGGTAGGCGACCTGGTCGAAGCCCGCGCGCCGGCCGGCGCCTTCACCATCGACGCCGCCGAGCGCAGGCCGGCCGTGCTGCTGGCCGCAGGCATCGGTGTCACGCCGATGCTCGCCATGCTCCGCCAGATCGTCTATGAAGGCCTGCGCAAGCGCCGGGTCCGCCCGACGTGGTTCTTCCACTCGGCTCGCACCTTGGCCGAGCGCGCCTTCAGCAAGGAGCTCGCCACGCTCACTGAGAGCGCCGGCGGCGCGGTGGAACTGGTGCGCCTGCTGAGCGACCCGAAGGACGCCACCCGGGTCAAGGACTATGACGTGTCCGGGCGCATCGACATCGACACGCTGCGCAGCCGCCTGCCCCTCGATGACTATGACTTCTACCTGTGCGGGCCAACCGCGTTCATGCAATCGCTCTACGATGGCCTGCGCGCGCTCAACGTCGCCGATTCACGCATCCATGCGGAAGCCTTTGGCGCGTCCTCGCTGGTGCGCAAGCGCGACGCCGGCAGCACGGCCGCACCCGCCGCCAAGCCCGCGGTGCAGCCCGTGCCTGTCACCTTCGTGCAATCGGGCAAGGAAGCTCGCTGGACGCCGGGCGGCGGCTCGCTGCTGGCGCTGGCCGAGCAGCGCGGCCTGGCGCCGGCCTTCGGTTGCCGCGGCGGCAGCTGCGGCTCGTGCAGCACGCGTGTGCTGCAGGGCACGGTGGCGTACGCCGAGGCGCCGGAGTTCAACGTGGCGCAAGGCGAGGCGCTGATCTGCTGCGCGGTCCCGGCGGCGGTGGATGCCGACGGCAACAATGCCATCGTGCCGCTGCAACTGGATCTTTGAGCGGTCAGCCCTGGGCGTTGCGCGGGGCATGCTGGAACCTTCCAGCGGCCTTTAGCATTTCAACCAAGCCTTCCGGCCACACGGTCTCGCTGGTGGAGGCCACGTCCGCCTCCGCCCCTCACCTGTGGTCCGCGATTGCCTGACTGTCGCGATCACCTTCAGCTACCTGCCCTGACCGGGCCGGCACGCTCGACCGATACCTCCCGGGCATCGGTCGAGCAATTCCGCCATCTTTCGCGGGCGGCCTGGTTTGACTACGCTCCAGGCATGGATGGCCGGGGACTGAGAAATGCCCGGCAGCCCTTGCCAGTACTGGCAGCGGGCCATGTGCGCAACAGCAAACAAAGCGGGCCGCCTCAACCCAAACAATCTACAAAAGTTGTTTTTGTATATATTTTCGCTTAGCATGGACCAACGATCGCGCAACAGCGATTGCCAATTCCAACCCTAGAGAGACAGGAAATCCGATGCGCTACGTCCGCTTTATCCTTGATGGCAAGAAACACCTGGGCGCCCGCGAAGGCGACAAGATCCGCATCCTGGGCGAGGCATCGCTCGAGTCGCTGCTGGCCGCCGGTGTGGACCTTGAGACCTACGCGTCGCAGCAGACCGGCGGCCGGTTGGTGTCGGAAGCCGACATCACGTTCCTGCCCGTGGTCGAGCATCCCGCCAAGATCTTCTGCATTGGCCTGAACTACGCCGACCACACCAAGGAAAGCAAGTACGAGCAGCCGAGCTATCCGACCATCTTCCCGCGCTACGACACCAGCCTGGTCGGGCACGACCAGCCCATCATCCGCCCGCGCGTGTCGGACTCGCTGGACTATGAAGGCGAACTGGCCGTGGTGCTGAAAAAAGGCGGCCGCCACATCGCCAAGGAAGACGCGCTCGACTGCATCGCCGGCTATGCGCTGTTCAACGACGGCTCGGTCCGCGAATACCAGTTCCTGTCGCCGCAATGGACAGTGGGCAAGAACTTCGATGCCACCGGCGCGTTCGGCCCGGAACTGGTGACCACCAGCGAAGTCCCGGCCGGCGCCAAGGGCCTGCTGCTGGAAACACGCCTGAACGGCGAGGTGGTGCAGTCCGCCACCACCGATACGATGGTCTTCGACATCGCCACGCTGATTTCCGTGATCAGCGAAGCCATCACGCTGGAGCCGAGCGACGTGATCGTGACCGGCACCCCCAGCGGCATCGGCTGGGCGCGCGAGCCCAAGCTGCTGATGCGCCCGGGCGACGTGTGCGAAGTGTCGGTGACCGGATTCGCGCCGCTGCGCAATACGATTGCCGACGAAGCCGAGGCAACCGGGAACGTCAAGGCAGCCCTCGCCGCCTGACGCGACCAGCGGAAGAGACAAATGGAACAAGACAATGAGGCCGCCCGGCGCGACCCCGCCGTGCATTCGCTCGACCACTACGCCCTGACGGTGCCGGACCTAGGCGTCGCGGAACATTTCCTCAGCGCGTTCGGGCTGACAGTCGTCAGGCAAGACGGCGAGCTGGAAGTGCTGGCACAGGACGAACGGGTCTGGGCCCGGATCTTCCCGGGCGAGCGCAAGGCCCTCGCCTACCTGAGCTTCAATTGCTTCGAGGGGGATCTCGAAGGCATCCGCGCGAAACTGCTCGCCGCCAACGTGACGTTTGCCAGCGACGCGGCTCACGCCACCGCGCAAGGGCTGTGGTTCTACGACGCCGATGGCAACCTGATCCAGGTCAAGGTCGGGCCCAAGACCTCGCCCAACTCGAAAAGCCCGCTCAAGAACATCCACGGCCCCGCGGACGTGCGGGGCGCGACCTTCCGCAACCGGGTCGGCAAGGTCCGCCCGCGGCGCCTGTCGCACGTGCTGCTGTTCACGCCGGACGTCTCCCGCGCGCTGGCGTTCTACAACGATGCGCTAGGCCTGCGCCTGTCCGACCGCTCCGGCGACGGCATCGCCTTCACCCACGCGCCGCACGGCTGCGACCATCACCTGCTGGCCTTCGCCAAAAGCTCGGCGCGCGGCTGGCACCATGCCGCATGGGATGTCGCCAGCGTCGATGAAGTCGGCCAGGGCGCGGGGCAGATGGCGGTCGCAGGTTATAAGGAGGGCTGGGGCACCGGGCGCCATGTGCTGGGCTCGAACTTCTTCCACTACGTGCGCGATCCCTGGGGCTCGTTCTGCGAGTACTCGGCGGACATCGACTACATCTCCGCCGGCCAGCAGTGGCCGGCCGGCGATTACCCGCCGGAAGACGCGCTGTACCAGTGGGGGCCGGACGTGCCGCCGTACTTTATTCATAACACCGAGGCCGAGTAGCAGCGCCAGTCGTGCCGCGAACACCATGACGGGCGGATCAGTCCGCCCGTCATGGTATTCCTCCTCTTGTCAGCCACCGTCCCCGCTATACCGCCCCCGCTATACCGCAGCCACCTTCCTGGCACCCGCCTTCCCAGCCCCCGCCGCCTTCTGCGCTGCCAAATACGCCATGACGAGATCCGTCGTCACCTGGAAATGCGCATGAAGCAAGCGGCACGCCGTGTCGGCGTCGCCCTTCACCGCAGCCTCGACGATGGCCTCGTGCTCCGCCATGACATCGCGCTTGCGGCCTGACTTCGGGATGTTCATCGACAGCAGCCGGTACCTGGCGGTCTGGTCGCGGAGCAAGGCGGAGAAGCGGCGCAGCCATGGCGACTCGCATCCCGCCACCAAGGCCGCATGGAAATCCGAATGGGCATCTTCCCAGTCCGGGTTCATCTGGCGCCCTTCGCCGGGCAGGTAAAGCGGAATCCGCTTGAGGCGGTGGTGGGCGGCAATGAGCTGCCCCTCCCACTCCACGTTGGCGCAGGCGATGGCGTCGCGCAGCGCTTGCGTCTCGATCTGCTGGCGCACGCGGGTGATGTCGAGCAGTTCGCTCTCGGAGAGCTCGGCA
The DNA here is from genome assembly GCF_054589115.1 of Cupriavidus sp. 8B. Classification (NCBI taxonomy): domain Bacteria; kingdom Pseudomonadati; phylum Pseudomonadota; class Betaproteobacteria; order Burkholderiales; family Burkholderiaceae; genus Cupriavidus; species Cupriavidus sp. 8B. Next base: position 197,550 of record NZ_BAAILO010000435.1, read on the forward strand.
ACGCGAAAGCCCTTCTGGTCGATGGCGACGACGAAGCCCGTGGCGCACAGGCGCGACAACGCCTCGCGCAGGGGGATCACGCCCGCCTGGTAGCGCTCGGAGAGTTCCTTGAGCCGCAGCTTGCTGCCGGCGGGCAGCTTGCCCTGGATGATCTCTTCCCGGACCGTGAGTTCGAGAATGGACGCCCACGTGCGCCCGCCCGTGTCCGTGGCGCCGGGTTCGGCGACGTCTGGCATTGCGGTGGTGTGCCCGTTGGTTGAGGTAGCCAAGTCAGCCCCGTTTCATAGATATTCTGCATTTTATCTATTTTTCAGGGCCGCCCGTGCGTGGGCGGCCCTGATGATGCACGGGAATAGCGGCTTCGGTCAGAAGATGTGCTTTATCCCAAGCATGGCGCCGAGCTGGTTGCCGCCCGGTGCGGCATTGCTGCCCGGCGAGCCGGAGCTGACGGACAAGCCGAGGTTGCCGCGGTTGTCGATAAAGCCGGCGGTGCCGTAGACGGAGGTGCGCTTGGAGAAGGCGTAGGTAGCGCGCGCGGCGTACAGCCAGGCCTTGTTGGCGCTGTTGTGATAGCGCAGGTAGAAGGCTTCGCCGTCCACGCTGAACGCAGGCGTGATCGCGTATGACGCACCGGCGTACCACAGGTCGCTGCGTGGCGTCGGGCTGCCGTCGTTGTCGCGCCGGATCAGGCCGCCGCCGATCTTGGCCTTGCCCACGTTGGCGTAGCCGTTGACGGACAAGCGGTCGTCCTTCAGGCCGCTGCTGGTCAGGCCGCCGAACGCACCCGGGCCGCCCCGGATGGAATCGTAGGCCGCGCCCACGCCCCAGGCGCCGGTGTCGTACTTCAGCAGCGCGGACCATTCGCGGCAGGCGCGCTTGTCAGCGGGATTCTCGCCGCCGCAGTTGGTGCCGGACGGGCTGGGGCCGGCATTGACTGCATCGCGCCCGAAGCTGTAGGTGCCGCCGATGGTCACGCCGCCGAACGTGCCCTTGTACGACACGGCATTGTCCGCCCGCGCATTCGGCAGGTAGCTGTCGAGCGTCGACGTGCCGAAGGTGTTCGGGCCGAGCATGTCCGCTTCCAGCGTCGACCAGAACAGCATCGTGTACTGCCGCCCGAACGCGACCTGGCCCCAGGCGCCCGACAGGCCGACCCATGCCTGCCGGCCAAACAGCCGGTTGCCCTGGTTCGACGTACCCGAGTCCGGGGCAAAGCCGGACTCCAGCGCGAACAGCGCCTTGAGCCCGTTGCCGAGATCCTCGGTGCCGCGCAAGCCCCAGCGCGACGGCACGGTGCCGGCCAGGCTGTTCATTCGCGTCACGCTGTCCTTGTTGGCGCCGATGTGGTTGACGTACTCGACGCCGGTATCGATGACGCCGTAGAGCGTCACGGATTGCGCCTGCGCGAGCGCGGGAATCGCGGCAACGCAAGCGGCCGCTAGCCATCCGGTTTTCATTGGTCTCCTCCGTTGGTTGATTTTCTTGTTTGATGCATCGGGCTTCGACGTGGCCTGATCCGCCAGCGGTTTGCTCCCCCTGAAATGGAAGAGCAACCAGGGGAGAGGGCGGGCGCTGGCTCGAAGTGCAGTGCCTCGCTCTTGCGAATGCCCGCCCTCTCCCCCACCCCTCTCCCGCGAGCGGGAGAGGGGAGTTACGCCTGTGGCAGGTTTTGATCGAGCGTCGTTGCTAGGCTGCTGGTGAGGCCTGCGCGCTATGCGCTGCTGCTGCCGCCTCGCTGCGGCCGGTGGCCAGCGCCAGCACCGGCCCGGCGCCCGCCGAGGCGTCGCCGCGCCATGCCACGTGATGATCCGGACGAATCAGCACGAGCTCCGCGCCATAGAGCGAGCGGGCCGCGTCGTCATCCACGCGAACCACGTCGAGTTGCATGCCGCTGCGCTGCGCGGCTTGCGTCCATGCGCCGGTATCGGACTGCGTGAATGCCAGCAGCGTGAAATCCCGGCCGAACAGGTCGAACAGCACCTTGCCGCCGACCACGGCGTGCGGCGCGCGGGCGCCCGGGTAGGCGCTGGGCACATAGCGATTGGGATCGTCAGGCGGCGGGGTGGCGGCATCGCTCGCCACGATCGGGCTGCCGGCGTAGCGCACGCCCAGTTGCAAACCCGGGATGTTGAACTCCTTGCTCACATGGCTGGCCAGCGCCTGGCCCAGCGCGGCGCGTGCGCTCTCGCCTGCAGGGCCTGCCGCGCTGACTTCCGCGCCGACCCGGATATTGCCGATGCTGTCTGCCATCCGCCGCGCAAAGGCTGTGTTGCGCAGTGCGATGGGCCGGCGCTCGGCGTCGTACGTGTCGAGCAACGCGGCCGGCGCGGCACCCTGTGTCACCGCGGCGAGCTTCCAGCCGAGGTTGACGGCGTCATCGATGGAGGTGTTGTAGCCCATGCCGCCGGTCGGCGTGAACAGGTGCGCGGCGTCGCCGGCCAGGAACATCCGGCCCGACGACATGCGGTCCGCCACCAGCGTGTAGCCGGCCACCCAGGGCATCATCGCGATCAGGTTGAAATCAAAGCTGGCGCCGACCACCGCGCGCGATACCGCAGCCGGGTCGATGTCCTGCGCATCGCGGCCGGCTTCGAGCTGGATGGCCAGCAGGAACGTCTCCACGCCATCGATCGCGATCAACAGGCCGCGCTGCTGCGCGTTCACGGCCCAGTACTGCCATGCGCGGTCCTTGCCCAGCGCCGCATAGAGATCCCTGGAGCGGAAGTAGATCGACAGCATCTGCCCGCCAAAGAAGTCGCGCTGCTCGCCGCCCTGCCCGGAGTACGCAATCCCCAGCGACTTGCGCACCAGGCTGCGCGGGCCATCGCAGCCCACCAGGAAGCCTGCCTTGACCTGCCAGCGCGCGCCGCCGTCGGCCGGCATCACGTCGACAGTGACACCGTCATCCGTTTGCGCGACCGCCATGGCCTGGTGGCCGAGATGCAGCTGCACGCTCCCGTAGCTAGCCGCCTGCTGGCGCAGCACCGGCTCTATATACATCTGCTGCGCGCGGTGCGGCAGCTCAGGCGTGGGCCAGGCAGCGTCGCCATAGTCGCCAACCGAGGCGCGGGACCGGGCCTGCTCGCGGGACGGGATCTTGAACCGGGCCAGCTCGACGCCGCAGAGCTGCGTGCGATAGACCACGTCCTGTGGATGCGCCGGGGGCAGGCCTAGCGCGCGGATGGCTTGGGCAAAGCCACGGCGGCGGTAATGCTCCATCGTGCGCGAAGACGTCGCGTTGGCCTTGGGAAAGGCGGGTGGATCCAGGTCATCTTCCAGCAGCACGCAACGCACGTTGCGGCATCCCAGTTCGATGGCCAGCATGAGCCCGGCCGGGCCGCCGCCGATGATGGCGACGTCGGTTTGCACTGTCTTCACGATGGGTCTTCCAATCAGTTTCCAATCAGTTGATGGTGGCGCCGGTGCGCTTGACCATGTCCGCGTAGCGCGGCGTGTCCTTGCGCATCCATTCGGAAACCTGTTCGCCGGTGCTGCCTGCCGGCACAAAGCCGAAGGTGGCCATCTTGGCCTTGACCTCGGGCGTATCCAGCGCCTCGCGAACCGCCTTGCCGATGGCGGATACGCGCTCCGGCGGCGTACCGGCAGGCGCCAGCAGCGCAACCCAGGTCGAGGCCTCGATGCCGCGCGGGCCGCCGGCCTCCTCGATCGTCGGCACCTCGGGCAAGGCGATGGAGCGCTTGTGGTCCGCCACCGCCAGCACGCGCAGCTTGCCCGCCTGGATCAGCGGGCCGGCCGTGGCGTACGAGCCCAGCGCCCAGGTCACCTCGCCATTGGCCACGGCGGTATAGAGCTGCGCGGTGTCCTTGAACGGCGCGTGCAGCATCTGCGTGCCAGTGGCGGCCTCAAGCTGGGCGGCGCCCAGGTGGCCGGGGCTGCCAACCGCCCATGAGCCATACGACACCACATTCGGGCCGGCCTTGGCGGCACTCAGGAGCGCGGGGATGGACTTGATGGGGCTGTGCGATGAGACCACAACGAAAAAGGCAGTCCGGTACAGCCCGGTGACGGGCACGTAGTCCTTCACCGGGTCGTAAGGCAGTTTCTTGAACAGGCTGGGATTGATGGCCAGGTGGCCTACGTCCGCGATGCCCAGCTCGTACCCGGTGGCGGGCGAGCGGCGGGTGGCCTCCATGGCGATGAAGCCGTTGCCGCCCGGGCGGGCGTCGACGATCACCGGCTGGTTCCAGTCCCGGCCGAGCCGGTCGCCAATCATGCGGGAGACCGCGTCCGGGCCGCTGCCTGCCGGGAACGGGCTGAGCAGGCGGACTGGCCTGGCAGGGAATGTCTCGGCGTGTGCCGGCAGCGCGCTGAGTATGCATGCAGCCGCGACAGCCGCCGCGAGGGGGCCTCGAATCATCTGTGTCTCCATTTGGTTTTATCTGGTTTTGATGTTTGTTTGACTGGATACTAGATGCGCCATGCGGATGCTGAAAGATGGCAAAATCACTCCGTCGATGCCTACTGGTTATCACCGTCAACTACCCCGGCCTAAAGGCCGGAGCTTGCAAAGGCAACTGAACAAGCTCGGGTTGACCAGGCAAAGCGGTAACCAACCCGCTACGTTGCGAATAGGTGCAAGGCCAACGTTGGGATGCTTCCTCAGTCCCAACCTCTTGAAGCTCCGGTTGCAGACAAGCGACAGGGTAAGCACGAAACGGATCGGGGCAGATCGCCGGTTCGCAACATTGCCGAGGGGAGACCTCCCAACGGGAGGCGTCACCAGGCCCGTAAGGGCAGCTTTTAGGAGAGATTGCCTTGGCAGTCTTTGTGTTAGACAGGAGCGGCAATCCGCTCATGCCCTGCAGTGAGAAGCGGGCGCGGCTGTTGCTGGCGCGGATATGGTTATTCACTCGTAGCGCAATCCACGAAGGAGAGCGGGCACAGGGGCGACGCTTCGCGTCGCGCGCTATCCCTCACCGGCCTGAAGGCCGATGTTTCCCGCGCGAACTGATGAAACTGCATCACCTGCGCGATTTCATCGCCATCGCGGAAACGCGAAGCGTCAGAGGCGCCGCCCGCAAGCTCGGGCTGTCCCAGCCCGCGCTGACTCGCAGCCTGCAAGAACTGGAAGGCGAACTCGGCACGCCCCTGCTGGAGCGGCACGCCAGGGGCGTCAGCCTTACCGCCATCGGGCAGGCGTTTTTCAGTCGCATGCACTCGGCGATGGAGGACATCAGGCGGGCGCAGGATGAGGTGGCGCAGCTGCTCGGGACGCAAACGGGCGCGGTCTGCGTTGGCCTGTCGAGCGCGGTGTGGCTGGGCATGGCGGCCGAAGTCCATACGGCCTTCCGCAAGCAATACCCTGGCATTCGCTTGCGCATGGTCGAAGGCTTCTTCTCCACGCTGGAAGCAAGGCTGCAGGATGGCACGCTGGATTTCTGCATCTGTCCGCGGCCGGTACGTGCCATCGGCGATGCGTACCAGATCCAGTTGCTCTTCCAGAACGAGCGCCTCGTGGTTTGCCGCAAAGGCCACCCCATGCGCGCAGCGAAGCGGCTCAAGGAACTGGTGGACGAAGAGTGGATCCTGACCGGCGTGCGCGAACGCGTCGAAGCCGAGTTCGAGGAACTGTTCAGCAGCCATGGCCTGAGGACACCCGTGGCCATGACGCAGGCGGAATCCATGGTCGGCGTGGCAGTGCTGCTCGGCTCGACCGACGCGCTGGCGGTGCTGCCCAGGCAATGGGTCAACTCGCCGTTGCTATCCCACGTGATCGAGGCGATCCCCATCAAGGAACGCATCGACGGCCCCGATATCGTCCAGATTTCGCGGGCCGGGGTCCCGCTCACGCCGGCCGCGCAGCACTTTGCCACGCTGTTCGAGCGGGCAGCGGGGCATTACGCTGCCCGCTCGAAGTAGCGGGTCTTCTGTCCTCTCCTGATCAATAAGTATTGAACATGCGCTGGAGCTCGCGCGGTTCGGAGGTCTTCGTCAAGCCCAGCATCAAGAGGATGCGCGCCTTCTGCGGATTGAGCGTGTCCGAGACGACGAAGCCCTGCTTGTCGTCATCCACCTCGCCGTTGCGGGCCACAATGCCCTGGCCCACGCGGGACGAGCGCACGATGGTGACGCCCTTGCCGTGCGCGGCAACGAGTGCCGGCAACATCTTGGTCGACACGCTGCCATCGCCGACGCCGGCATAGACCACGCCCTTGCTGCCTGCCCCGACGAATGCGTTGAGCGCCGAAGGCGTGACCTCCGCGTAGCTGTAGGCGATATCGACCCGCGGCAAAGCGGTGAGGTTCGTCACATCGAACTCCGAGTCAGCCGTGTTCTTGCGGGTGGACACATGATAGAACTCCGTCCTGCCCCCCTGAATATAGCCAAGCGAACCCAGTTCCGGCGCCTTGAAGGTGTCCACCGTAAAGGTATTCGTCTTGGTGACGTCCCTCGCCCCGAGGATGTGATCATTCATCACGACCAGCACGCCCTTGCCGACGGCGTTCGGACTCGCCGCCACGGAGACGGCGTTGTAGAGGTTCAGGGGACCGTCCGCGCTATGGGCGGTGGAAGGCCGCATCGAGCCAGTCAGCACGACCGGCTTGCGGCTCTTCACCGTGAGGTTGAGAAAGTACGCCGTCTCCTCCATCGTGTCGGTGCCGTGCGTGACCACCACACCCGCCACGTCGGGCTGCGCCAGTGCCGCATTCACTTTCTTGGCCAGGTTGAGCCAGTGATCGACATCCATGTCCGAGCTATCGATCTGGTAGACCTGCTCGCCGCTGATATTGGCCACCTTGCGCATTTCCGGCACCGCATCGACCAGCCGCTCGATTGCCACCTTGTTGGTCGAATAGCCAACGACCGTGGTCTTTTCCGCCCCTGTTTCCGCGATAGTGCCTCCCGTTGCGAGGATCACGACGTGCGGCAGCGACTTCGTCGCCGCGGGCATGGGTTGGGCCTGGGCTTGCGCCTGAGCACAGTGCATTGTCGAAAACGCGGCAATGACGACAAGCGACCGAATATGGAAAGCGGCTTTCATTTCTGTTCCCTGAATACGTGAATGTCTGAGCGGCTGGCCGGCCTCGCATCGAGTCGGGTCGAGTCGGCCATGGTGTTCTCCGCCACCATGCCTTGCGGCACCCGGAGAACACCGGTGAGGATCGACTGACAGCAGCCACGCTGATCCAGGCTCGGGGAATGCGCCAAGCGGATGCCAGCAGTCTTGAGCGGATAGTAGGAGGCGCAAAAAAGGACGTGATGCTGGTACCGCATGCCGTCATGCGGATAAGGCATAGATAGGGTAAACGCTAGCCACTGCGCAGGATCGGAGCGGATAGCCTTCCGTGCAGTCGCATCACCGCCGGAGGCATGGACATGGAAGTCAAATGGATCGAGGACTTCATTGCCCTCACGCAGTACCAGAGCTTTTCACGCGCGGCGGAGATCCGCAACGTCACCCAGTCGGGCTTCAGCAGACGCATCCAGGCGCTCGAGCAATGGGTGGGCGCCGACCTTGTCGACCGGAGCACTTACCCCCCCACCCTCACGCCCGCCGGGCGCCTGTTCGAGGAAGCGGCGGACGACGTCCTGAGCAAACTGGTCGATACGCGCGCCATTATCCGGTCCGAACATCGCATGCCAGGACCCGGCCTTCAGATCGCGGCCGGACACACGATATCCCTGAACTTCCTGCCGGGCTGGTTCAACGCCGTGCGCAGGCATGTCGGCGACCTGCGCGCGCGCGTGATTCCCACCAATGTGCATGATTCCGTGCTCACCCTGGTCAATGGCAATTGCGACCTGATGTTTGCTTACGACCACCCGGGCCTGCCCTTGCACCTGGACCCGGTCAGGTACCCGTATCTGACCGTGGGACAGGATACGTTCATGCCCGTCAGCAAGCCCAACCAGCGGCTGGGGCCCTTGCATCGGCTGCCGGGTACGCCCGGCCATCCCTTGCCATTGATCTCCTATACCAGCACGAGCTATTTCGGCCGTTGCCTCGCCCTGTTGTTGAGCCGTGCCGACAAGCAGCCCGTGCTCCGCCTCGACTATGAGTCGGATATGGCGGAGGTGCTCAAAAAGATGCTGACGGCGGGAGAAGGCATTGCCTGGCTACCGAAAAGCTCGATCGAGGCAGAGCTGGCCTCCGGGGCCCTGGTCCCCGCCGGCGGCCCGTCCTGGTCCATCGACCTGGATCTTCGCGTGTACCGGAACCAATACAACCGCAACGAACTCCTCGATGCGCTCTGGCGCTATCTCAGCACGCTCTGAGCGCGCAGGAGCGGGGCGCACGCTCGTTTACCCGAACTATGCGCCGCTGGCATGAGGGCTTGCGGGACTCGCATCACGGGGCCCGCTCCCTTTCGTAGTATCCGTCCATGCACTGACCGCACCGGCCTCCCAAGCCAGGCCCAGGTTTCACCGGAGGGCCGGCGCCGTGCAACAGGCCACGGATTCAGCCCCGGTTGATTCCGGCATGAGACCTCACTGGACGGAGCAAAATGAAAAACCGCCTCACCGCTTATATCCTCGCCGGCATGGTGCTCGGCATCGCCGTCGGCTACGCCTGCCACAAAATGGCGCCGGACGCCGACTCGGCCAAAGCCATTGCCGGCTATTTCTCGATCATCACCGACATTTTTCTCCGCCTGATCAAGATGATCATCGCGCCGCTCGTGTTCGCGACGCTGGTCTCGGGGCTGTCCGGCATGGAAGGGACCAGCGATGTGCGCCGCATCGGCATGCGCTCGGTGGGCTGGTTTGTCTGCGCATCCCTGATGTCACTCACCCTCGGACTGATGCTCGCCAACCTGCTGCAACCCGGCGCGGGCCTGAACCTGACGCCGAGCAGTGCCGATGTCGCGACGGGCCTGAATACGGCTGGCCTCAACTTCAGGGACTTTATAACCCACGCCTTCCCGACCAGCCTTCTCGACGCGATGGCGCGCAACGACATCCTGCAGATCCTGGTCTTCTCGGTGCTCTTCGGTGTCGTGCTCGGCGTGCTCAGGAACGACCCGCGAGTGACGCCGCTTGTGCGCACCGTCGATGCGCTGGTGCCCGCGATGCTCAAGCTCACCGACTATGTCATGGCGCTCGCGCCGATCGGCGTATTCGGCGCCATCGCATCGGCCATCACCCTGCACGGGCTCGATGTGCTGACGACCTACGGCAAGCTCATCGGCAGCTTCTATATCGGACTCGCCGTACTCTGGGCCCTGCTGATCGGTGTCGGCCATGCCTTCCTGGGCCGCCCGATCTGGGCGCTCCTGAAGGCCGTGCGCGAACCGGCCATGCTCGCGTTCTCCACCGCCAGCAGCGAGGCAGCGTATCCGCGTCTGACCGAGAAGCTCGAGGCGTTCGGCGTCGACAAGAAGGTGGTTGGTTTCACCCTGCCCCTGGGCTATGCATTCAATCTCGACGGCTCGATGATGTACCAGGCGTTTGCGGCGATCTTTATCGCGCAGGCGTTCGGCATCGACATGCCGGTGTCGCAACAGATCCTGATGCTGCTGGTGCTGATGGTGAGCAGCAAGGGCATGGCGGGCGTTGCACGGGGCTCGGTGGTGGTGGTTGCCGCCGTCGCGCCGATGTTCCACTTGCCGCCGTCCGGCGTCGTGCTCATCCTTGCGATCGACCAGGTACTGGATATGGGGCGTACCGCAACCAACGTCATCGGCAACAGCATCGCCACCGCGGCCATTGCGAAATGGGAGACGCGCCGGGCCACGCGCAGCGAGGAACAAAGCTTCGACAGCTTGCAGGGTGAAGTGAAATGACTACGATACCCGCGGCGCAAGGCCGCCGCTCCTTTGGCGTGATCGGTGGTCTTGGTGCACTGGCTAGCGCCGACGTGTTCTTCAAGCTGATCAAGTCGACGCCTGCACGCAACGATTCGGAACACTTCGACATCGTCCTGGAGCAGCATCCGTTCCGAAACGCGAACCTCACCACGGCCGCGACCACGGAGCGCAAACTGTACATCTTCGACATGATTCGCGCCTTCGAGCGGCGCGGCATCGATGCAGTGGTGCTGCCCTGCTTTCTCAGCCACACCTTCATCGACGAACTGGCGGCGAACTCTCCGCTCCCCATCATCGATATGATGGAGGCGCTGCACAACCATGTGCGGCGCAAGTTCCCGACGCTCCGACGCGTGGGGGTGCTCGGGTCGGACTACACGCGCGGCAAGCATCTATTCGAGCGCTACTTCGCCAGCCCGGAGTTCGAGGTATTGCACCCACGGATCGAAGGCGGCGTGGATCGCGTGACGCGCGCGGTGTATGACGCCGACGGCATCAAGAGCGGAAACTTGCGTGGCCGCCCTATCGAACTGTTGCGCGATGCCTGTCGCGACCTGATCGGCCAGGGCGCGCAACTGATCCTGCCCGGCATGACCGAGATCTCCCTTGTGCTCGACGAAATCGGGCCCCTGCCGGTGCCGGTTGTCGACTCGAATCTCGCCTATGCGCAGTACGTGGTTTCAGGTCAGTATGCGGCGCCCGGGAAACAGTTCAAGGTCGGCGTGGTGGGCGGCGTCGGTCCCGCTGCTACCGTCGACTTCATCCAGAAGATCGTTCGCCATACGCCCGCGGCGCGCGACCAGGACCATATCAAGCTGCTGGTCGAGCAGAATCCGCAAATTCCGGATCGCACCGAGAACCTCGTTGGCGAGGGACCCGACCCGACGATTTCCTTGTATGCCACTTGCAAGAAGCTGGAGGCGGGAGATGCCGACATCATTGCCATTCCGTGCAACACGGCGCATGCCTTTGTCGAGCGCGTGCAGCCCTATCTCAATATCCCGATCGTCAATATGCTGACGGTCACGGCGGAGTTCTTGCGCAAGACGTTTCCAGGCCTGCACAAGGTCGGCGTACTGGCCACTTCCGGCACGGTGGCCAGCGGCGTGTACCAGAAAGCCCTTGAAGCCCATGGTTTCGAGCAGGTCGTGCCAGGCCCCGGTCTCCAGGCTCGCGTGATGCGTGCCATCTACGGTCCTCATGGTGTCAAGGCCGGCTTTACGACTGGTGAATGCGTCGACGACCTTGTCGCGGCGGTCGAGGAAATGGCGGCCCGCGATGTCGGAATCGTCGTCCTGGCTTGCACCGAATTGCCCTTGCTCCTGCCACAGGCGGAAATGCGCTGTGCCAACGGCCGCGTCATCACGCTGATCGACCCGACGGATGTGCTGGCAAGGCACTGCGTCGCCTGCGCGATGGGTGACGCCAAGCCCAATCCGTGAGCATCAAGCTGAGCTGACAGGTGAAGTCGGGCAAGCCGTGTGACCCGCCCCCAGGCGGGTCACACCCAAACCTGCTGGTAGGTGAGTTGCCTCGTTCCTGCAAGCGCCCGCCCTCTCCCCCGGCCCCTCTCCCACAAGTGGGAGAGGGGAGAAAACCGGCAGGAGAGTTGGGACATCGATTCGGTTCGGCCGTGATTCCCGCCAGTCAGGCGGGAATCACCCCAGCGCGATGCGAAGCGAGCCGTCAAGGTGTGCAGAGGACGTATGGGGCGCCTCGGGATTCGGCGAAAAGAGCGGAAAAGAGGGACCCATGTCTGAGTATCGCCTTAAGGCGATGCGAGTTTGGGTCCCGGCCGC
>NZ_BAAILO010000436.1:0-304 GCF_054589115.1 Cupriavidus sp. 8B
TGCGAATCGTGCGTGAAATTCGCGAGGTTACGTCGACTTGACTTTGTTTCTTTGGCGGTAGAGTTGGTCTGTCGATGTGCCACGTAGAGGGACTTGATCAAAGCTGAACCGAGCAAGTCCAACCAGATCAGGGGAAGTGGGACCGCGAGCAACAGCCCTGGTCTGGCTTGCTCGGCCCAAGTCCCCCCTAGTGGCACTTCGAGCCATTAACACCCATTAGGCACTCACCAAGGAGTATCGCTCATGAAAGTTTCGACCGTCGCAATCGATGTCGGCTATGGCAACACGAAGTCCGCATTCCCGC
>NZ_BAAILO010000437.1:0-254 GCF_054589115.1 Cupriavidus sp. 8B
CAGGATGAGTTCTCGCATTTGTGCCGTATTCCAAGTCATCTTTCGATCACTTAAATACATTTTGGTTGATACAATCACAACCCGGTATCGTGTTTTACTGCAGCGTCTCATCAACGCTCACGACACCTTTACTACATCCCATATTGTTAAAGAACAGCCGAGCGAGACTTGGTCCCGCATCGTCTTGGCCAAGGCCAAAGGCAAACGCTCAAGACTAAGCGCTTGCCTTTGACGACCAATCCAAGGTGCACATT
>NZ_BAAILO010000438.1:0-215 GCF_054589115.1 Cupriavidus sp. 8B
AAGAGACCGAGGTCGGCAGCGAATGCGCTCTGGGCGCACAGGAGAAGCGTCGCGCCCAGCACCAGGGCAGTCTGCTGCGAACGGGTGCGGGCGGCGTTGAGCTGCATCCCCGCTGGTCGGTTGGAACGGAACATGGTTTGTTGAACTCCCAGTTAGAAAACGCGATTGACGACGTAGTCGCCTTGTTTGAATCCCTGAATTTCCAGGATTTCCGA
>NZ_BAAILO010000439.1:0-713 GCF_054589115.1 Cupriavidus sp. 8B
TGGCGAGGTGCGCGGCGGCGAAGCCTTCGACCTCTTGCAGGCGCTCAACACCGGCCACGACGGCGGCATGGCGTCGCTGCACGCCAACAACGCCCGCTCCGCCCTGTCGCGGCTCGAGAGTCTGGCGATGCTTGGCATCCCGACCGGCTCCCGCTGGGAGTTGGACGACATGCGCAAGCTCATCGCCGAATGCTTCCACTACGTCCTGCATCTGCGCCGCACCGGCGAGATGCGGCACGTGTCGGAAATCCTGGAAATTCAGGGATTCAAACAAGGCGACTACGTCGTCAATCGCGTTTTCTAACTGGGAGTTCAACAAACCATGTTCCGTTCCAACCGACCAGCGGGGATGCAGCTCAACGCCGCCCGCACCCGTTCGCAGCAGACTGCCCTGGTGCTGGGCGCGACGCTTCTCCTGTGCGCCCAGAGCGCATTCGCTGCCGACCTCGGTCTCTTTAGTGGCCTGACCAACATCATTTGCTCGATCCAGGCGCTGGTCAGTGGTCCGATCCTCTTCGTGATCGGCGTGGTGGTCATCATCTTGGGTGCGATCGGCATTGCCAACTCCGAGTCGACTATCGTCAAGGTCGTCATGACGGCCATCGTGGGCATCGGCTTGGCAGCTGCCGCGATTCCCATCGCCAAGAACCTCGGTCTCACCCAGTACTGCTGATCATGCGCCAGCACACCGTCAGCCGGTCATTGTCCTTGCC
>NZ_BAAILO010000440.1:0-208 GCF_054589115.1 Cupriavidus sp. 8B
GTCGGTGGTGTTGCGCGCAACACGCGAAGAGAACGCGCCCATCTGGACATAGTCGGTCAGAGACAGGTTGGTTTCCCGGTGACGGCGGATGCTGAGCGCGTTGCCGTCAATAGCGGTCGGCTGCATCACCGCGGCAATCCGCATCCCCTTGTAGCCGGCGTTGATGATGCCCTGATCGGTGCCGCGCACGGCGGATTTCTGCACCGAG
>NZ_BAAILO010000441.1:0-1279 GCF_054589115.1 Cupriavidus sp. 8B
GCCGTCATCGACCGAGTCGGCCCAGCACGATCACAACTTAGCTTGCACTCTCGATTCCCATGCCCGCGGCTGAACGTGTCAGCCATGTGCTATCGGCAAGAAGCCCCGGGAAGAGACAAGCAGGTCCGGCCCGCGGTCGTCCCATCCCGGGCCAAGGGCAGGCATCAAACAAGCCTAAACATTTGCAGCCGCTCGCCCGCGTTCTTCGCCGTCATTCGAGCGTCGGTTCCGCTCTGAAAGCAGACTTCGGCTGCAGCCAAGTGGTTCTCCCGACGATACGGGTTGGTGCCGCACGCCTGGCGCGTAACACAGCCATCCGATCGCGACACACTCGCCACCTGAGCCGCTATTTCACGTGCGAGGCACGCCAGGCACGCGGCGGAGTGCCAAATCGGGCAGTGAACCATTGCGTAAACGACGACTGGCGTGAATAGCCCAGCAGCGTTGCCACCCGTCCTATGGGATAACGCGCGTTGGTCAGGTAGCGTACGGCGAGTTCCTGGCGCACGTCGTCCACAAGGTTCGAGAAATTCGTGCCGGCGGCCTTGAGCTGGCGTTGCATCGTCCGCACGCTCAGGTGCAGATACAGGGCGACCTCTTCCACGGTCGCCTGTTCGATCGGCAGCAGCAGGTGGATGGTCTTCCGGACATCTAGCACGATGGACTCCGGCCCCGAAACGTTGAGCGGCTGGGCCAGACTCTCGGCGTACTTCACCAGTTCGGGGTCGGCATTTGGATTCGGGCGATCCAGATCCTCCGCGGCGCAGACCAGGCCGTTGAAGTCGCTGTCGAAGACGATCGGGCACCCGATGTACCACGGTGGATACGAATGCGGAGCGCGCCGCATGCTTCCTCTTCCAAGAGAAGCGACTCGATCCTACTTCCGGCGAATCACGCCGTCAAGCGGCACGCGGTCCATCCAGTCATTGACAGCAAACCAACGTGCCTGCAGTTGCAGGCAGGCCTTACGACCACTCAAGTCACGCCAAGCACCAACGAACGGGCCATGTGAAGAACGTCTGCAACTCGAAACTGCTGAGTTCACGCGGCACCTCGCGTGCGCCCAAATAGGTGCTCTGCCAGCCTTGCATCTCGCGGGCCTCCCGTGCATTGGGCCAAACACGATACGCCAAGCAGAAGCGAACAGCAAACCTCAAAAAAATCAATAACTTAGGCACGAGTACCCGCGTCGCTGCTGGGCTTGCGAACCGTCGCATGTCGAGTAGCGCAAGGGAATCGCACCCTCACGCCCTCACAGATCCGGACATGAACCTCTCGA
>NZ_BAAILO010000442.1:0-304 GCF_054589115.1 Cupriavidus sp. 8B
ACAAAGCCCGCATTGTTCGTTCCCGCAAGCTCTCGACAGCGCGCAGCTCAAAGCTGCATATCGCTTCTTTAGCAATGAGGAAATCGATAGCGACGGCGTGCTGAGTTCGCATGTCGCGCAGACGCTGGGCCGGATGCGGCAGGTGCCTGTGGTGCTGGCTGTCCAGGACACCACGGAGTTCAACTTGGCGCATTTGCCCGAAACCACGGGTCTGGGCCTTGGCACAGGAGGCAACAGGCATGGATTTCTGATGCACAGCCTGCTGGCTGTCACGCCCGACGGATTGCCCCTTGGGGTGTTGGGC
>NZ_BAAILO010000443.1:0-11936 GCF_054589115.1 Cupriavidus sp. 8B
TCGGGAGGCCGTCTCCCATCTTTGACACAGCACCACAGGCTCGCGCCCGTGTTCGTGACACACTCCACCGTCGAGACTTACTGCTACGTCGCCCTCCAGGAAATTGGGGAACAACATGCAACTGTGAAACTGAATCAAACCAATCTCGATTGACACGGGGAGTCATATCAGCTAGGAGCCACTTCAAGCGAAGCCCGCGGTGTTTTCCAGTCGCTGTTGCTAGCGCAACGCGCCCCTGCTGGCCGGGTTCCCCCCAGGGAGACCGCATACACCGGCTGCCCATCCCAGCGCAATTCCCGATCCTCCCGGCACCAATGCCCGAGGCACAGGAGCGCTTGCCGTCAGCGGCACCGCGAATGGGCACACCCCCACCACGCCGCCGGGTATTGGTGCGCGCCCTCTTCCGCCATTCATCCCAGGCGGGCATGCACGCGCCAGACTGAGGCAAAAACGCGCCCAAAAGTCCGAAAAACTACCCTCCCCGCGGTGGCACAGATACTGCTGTATACCCTATCGAACATATTTGAAATATGTTGCTAATATATTTACGAGCCCGGGGAGCAAGCCGGGAAATGCGATCCGTCCACACCTGACACCGAAGGAGTTCCCATGAGCAATCCACGCTGGCAAGGCGTCTTCCCGGCCATCACCACCAAGTTCCACGCGGACGAAAGCCTTGACGCCGCCGGTACCGCGCAACACATCGAGTTCCTCATCAAGAACGGGGTCCACGGCCTCGTCACCTGCGGCTCGCTGGGCGAAGCCAGCACGCTGAGCCGGGAAGAAAAGCTCCAGGTAGCAGACATTGCCGTCAAGACCAGCAACCGCCGGGTGCCGGTGCTGGCCAATGTCTCGGAGACAAGCACAAGGGACGCCCTGCGCTATGTAAAGGCCGCGGTGGAGCTGGGCGTGGATGGCTTCATGGTCATGCCGTCCGTCATTTATGTGGCCGACGCGCGCGAGGCCATGCAGAACGTGCGCACCATCGCGCAAGCCGCCAAGAAGCCCGTCATGGTCTACAACAACCCGGTGGCTTACCGCGTGGACCTGAAGCCCGAACACATGGCGGAGCTGGCGGATTGCGAATGGATTGTCGCCATCAAGGAGAGCACGGACAACATCCGCCGCATCACCGACCTGCGCAATACGGTCGGCGACCGTTACCAGCTGTTCCTGGGCGTGGACGACCTGTCGTACGAAGGCCTTGCCCTTGGCTGCGACGGCCTGCTGGCCGGCCTGGTCACCTCGTTCCCGCGCGAGACGGTGGCGCTCTATGACCTGGTCAAGGCCGGCAACTACACCGAGGCCCTCAAGCTCTACCAGTGGTTCACG
Organism: Cupriavidus sp. 8B; assembly: GCF_054589115.1. Lineage (NCBI taxonomy): Bacteria > Pseudomonadati > Pseudomonadota > Betaproteobacteria > Burkholderiales > Burkholderiaceae > Cupriavidus > Cupriavidus sp. 8B. The sequence continues at coordinate 1,333 of NZ_BAAILO010000443.1, forward strand.
CCGCTGCTGCATCTCGATGTCTCGACCAAGCTGGTGCAGAACCTGAAGCTGGTGGAAACGCTGGTTGGCGTGGGCAATGAAAACGTCCGCCGCCCGCGCCTGCCGCTGGTGGGCGCCGAGCGCGAGGCCATCGAGCAGATCGTTGCCAAGGCGCTGGCCACGCGCCCGGCGAAGTATCAATCCGTGGCCTGAGCCCCGCATGCCGCGGCGTCCCGTCCCGGCCAGCGTCTTTCTCGCGCATCCGATCACTCGTTCATTCGACCCTCCGCATGACCCAGGACATCATTCTCGAGACGAAGGAACTCACCAAGGAGTTCCGGGGCTTCGTTGCCGTGCGCAACGTGGATCTGAAAGTCAGGCGCGGCTCGATTCACGCGCTGATTGGCCCCAATGGCGCAGGAAAGACGACGGTATTCAACCTGCTCACCAAGTTCCACATCCCGACGCAGGGCAGCATCCTGTTCAACGGGGATGACATCACGCAGGAGAAGCCGTCCCGGACGGCGCGCCGCGGCATCGTGCGTTCCTTCCAGATATCGGCGGTGTTCCCACAGTTGACGGTACTGGAGAACGTGAAGGTAGCGCTGCAGCGCAAGCTCGGCGTCGACTACCACTTCTGGCGCTCCATCGGCACGCTTGGCGCGCTGAACAAGCCCGCGCATGCGCTGCTGGAGCAGGTCGGCCTTGCCGCCTTTGCTTCGGTGCTGGCGGCGGACCTGCCCTACGGCCGCAAGCGCACGCTGGAAATCGCCACCACGCTGGCACTGGACCCGGAAATGCTGCTGCTCGACGAGCCCACGCAGGGCATGGGGCATGAAGACGTCGACCGCATCAAGGATCTCATCAAGACGGTGTCGGCCAACCGCACCATCCTGATGGTGGAACACAACATGAAGGTGGTGGCGGACATCAGCGACACCATCACGGTACTGCAGCGTGGCGAAATCCTTGCCGAAGGCCCCTACGCCACGGTCTCGGTCGATCCGGCGGTGCGCGAAGCCTATATGGGGACCGAAGACCATGCATGACCACGCTCGCTCCGTGCAGCCGATGCTGTCGATCCGCAACCTTCACGCCTGGTACGGAGAGTCCCACGTACTGCAGGGCATCAACCTGGAAGTGATGCCCGGCGAGTGCGTGACCCTGCTGGGCCGCAACGGCGCGGGCCGCACCAGCACGCTGCGCGCCATCATGGGCCTGGTAGGACGGCGCACAGGGTCGATCCAGCTGGAGGGCAAGGAAGTCATCGGCCTGCCGCCGCATAAGGTGGCGCACCTGGGGGTGGGCTACTGCCCGGAGGAACGGGGCATCTACGCCTCGCTCAGCACCGAGGAGAACCTGACCCTGCTGCCCAAGGTCGGCAACGACGGCATGTCGGTCGAGCAGATCTACGGCATGTTCCCGAACCTGAAGGAGCGCGCCGGCAACCCCGGCACGCGGCTCTCCGGCGGCGAGCAGCAAATGCTGGCGATGGGCCGCATCCTGCGTACCGGCGCCAACCTGCTGCTGCTCGATGAGATCACCGAAGGCCTGGCCCCGGTCATCGTGCAGAAACTGGGAGAGGTGATCCGCGAGTTGAAGGCGCGCGGCTTCACGCTGGTCCTGGTGGAACAGAACTTCCGCTTCGCCAAGCACCTGGCGGACCGCCACTACGTGATCGAGCACGGCGAGGTGGTGGAGGTGATCGAGCGCGCGGAGGTGGAGGCCAAGCAGGATCGCCTCAATGCGTTGCTGGGTATCTAGCGGCCGCATCCCGGATCCATCCGCAATCCATCTGCATCCGGCTCGCATTCATCTCGCATCCATCTCGCATTCAGTTGGCATTCAGTTAGTACGGCAGATCGTTTTTCCACGAATCCCCTAATGGAGTCAAAGTCATGAAGCTCAAAGAATTCGCGGCGGCCGCGGCCGCTTGCCTTGCCTGCACCGCGCATGCGCAGGTCAGCGACGACACGGTCAAGATCGGCGTGCTCAACGATCTCTCCGGCGTGTACTCGGACCTTTCCGGGCAGGGATCCGTGATTGCCGCGCGGCTGGCGGTGGAAGAGATGGGCGGCAAGGTGCTGGGCAAACCCGTGGAAGTGGTCTTCGCCGACCACCAGAACAAGCCGGACGTGGCGGCCAACCTGGCCCGCAGCTGGTTCGACCAGGGCAAGGTCGACATGGTGACGGACTTCCCCACGGCATCGACGGCGCTGGCGGTGATGGAAATCGCCAGGCAGAAGAACCGTGTCACCATGCCCTCTTCCGGCCTGGCCACCGCGATCCTGGGCGAGAAATGCTCGCCCCTGAACGCGCAGTGGACGGCCAACACCTACGCGCTGGCTGCCGGCACGGCCCGGGCGCTGGTCAAGGAAGGCAAGAAGACCTGGTACTTCATCACCGCCGACTACACCTTTGGCCACTCGCTCGAACGCGATGCCACCCAGGTCATCAATGCCGATGGCGGCAAGGTGCTGGGCATGTCGCACCACCCCTTCCCGGGCAATGACTTCTCATCGTTCCTGCTCAAGGCGCAGGCGTCCAAGGCGGACGTGATCGCGCTGGCCAATGCCGGCAACGACACGGTCAACGCCATCAAGCAGGCGAACGAGTATGGCATCACCCGCAAGCAGATCGTTGCGCCGCTGCTGACGTATATCTCGGACATCCATAGCATCGGCCTGGAGAAGGCGCAGAACATGTACCTCACCGAAGCCTTCTACTGGGACTACGACGAGCCGTCGCGCGTGTGGTCGCGCAAGTTCTTCGAGAAGGCCAAGCGCATGCCCACCGCGGCCCAGGCTGGCGTGTACTCGGCGACGCTCAGCTACCTGAAGGCGGTGCAGGCTGCCGGCACCGACGAGGCCAAGGCGGTGATGACGCAGCTGCGCAAGATGACGATCAACGATGCGGTGATCCGCAACGGCAAGCTGCGCGAGGATGGTGCGCTGGTGCACGACATGCTGCTGTTGCAGGTCAAGCGGCCGGCGGAGTCCAAGGCGCCGTGGGACTACTACAAGGTCAAGGCTGTGCTGAAGGGCCCCGACGTGTTTCCGCCGATCAATCCGGCCTGCCCGATCACCAGGTAGGCCAAGCGCGTTATCCGGCCAGGGCCCCGTGCGGGCTGGCTGGCCACTTGCCTACCCTTTTCCTGCACACACCATGTCCGATATCACTTCGCAGGCCTTGCTGGCCCAGTTGCTGGTTGGCCTGATCAACGGCTGCTTCTACGCCATGCTGAGCATGGGCCTGGCCATCATCTTCGGCCTGCTCAATATCATCAACTTCGCGCATGGCGCGCAGTTCATGGTTGCCGCGTTCCTCACGTGGATGGGCTTCACCCAGCTCCCCGCGTTGCTGGGCACCGAGTTCAGGATCAACTTCTGGCTAGCGCTGGTGCTGGCGCCAATCCTGGTGGGCGCCGTCAGCATCTTGCTGGAAAAGACCCTGCTCAAGCGGCTTTACCATATGGACCACCTCTACGGGCTGCTGCTCACCTTCGGCGTCTCGCTGATGCTGGAGGGATTGTTCCGGCACTTCTACGGGATCTCCGGCGCCAGCTATGATCCGCCGCCCCTGCTGCAAGGCGGCGTGGATCTTGGCTTCATGTACCTGCCGGTCTACCGCGCCTTCGTGGTGGTGTTCTCCCTGGCGATCTGCGCCGGCACCTGGTACCTGTTCGAGCGGACCAAGCTGGGTGCGCTGCTGCGCGCCGGCACGGAGAACCCCAAGCTGCTGCAGGCCTTTGGCGTCAACATCCCGCTGATGATCACGCTGACGTACGGCTTTGGCGTGGCGCTGGCGGGCGTGGCCGGGGTCATGGCGGCGCCGACCATGCAGATCAATCCGCTGATGGGATCGAACCTGCTCAACATCGTCTTTGCCGTGGTAGTGATCGGCGGGCTGGGTTCCATCCTCGGCGCCATCCTGACTGGCCTGGGCCTTGGCCTGATCGAGGGCCTGACCAAGCTGCTGTACCCGGAAGCGTCCACCGTGGTGGTGTTCGTCATCATGGCCCTGGTGCTGCTCACGCGTCCCGCCGGCCTGTTCGGCAAGGAGAATTAAGGTGAATAAGCTGAATGGTGTGAATAGTGTGAAGGGTGTGAAGGGTGTCCCTCTATCCATCCGCATCCTGCTGGTACTGCTGGTGCCCGCCCTGCTAGCCCCCGCCTTCCCGGACATCGTCTACCCGGTGTTCATCATGAAGGTGCTTTGCTTCGGACTGTTTGCGCTCGCCTATAACCTGCTGATCGGCTTTACCGGCCTGACCTCCTTCGGGCATGCGGCGTTCTTCGGCTGGTCCGGCTACACCACCGGCATCCTGATGATCCGCCTGGCCGACAAGGGCCTGCCGGTGGAGCTGGCGATCCTGGCGGGCGTGCTGGTTGCCACGGCCATCGGGTTCGTCATCGGCAGCCTGGCGATCCGCCGCACGGGCATCTATTTCTCGATGATTACGCTGGCGCTGGCGCAGGTCGCGTACTTCCTGGCCGTGCAGATTCCCTGGACGGGCGGCGAGGACGGCATGCAGGGCATTCCGCGCGGCAAGCTGCTGGGCTTCATCGACCTGGCGTCCGACAACCACATGTATTATTTCACCCTGGCTGTCTTCGTACTGGGCTTCCTGGCGATCCATCGCATCATCAACTCGCCGTTTGGCCAGGTACTCAAGGCGCTGCGGGACAATGCCCCCCGCGCCGTCTCGCTGGGCTACGACACTGACCGCTGCAAGCTCTACGCCTTCATGCTTTCCGCAGCGCTCGCCGGGCTGGCGGGCTCGGTCAAGGCGCTGGTGCTGCAGCTCGCGTCGCTCAACGATGTCATGTTGTCGACGTCGACCGAGGTCTTGCTGATGACCTTGCTGGGCGGCCTGGGCACGGCATGGGGGCCGGTGGTCGGCGCAGCCCTGGTGGTCAGCCTGCAGAACTACCTCGCCGCGCTGGGCGGCATGGTCACCATTATCATCGGGTTCACTTTTGTTGTATGCGTGTCGTTCTTCCGGCTGGGGATCGTGGGAGAACTGCAGGCATGGCTGGAACGTCGTCAAACCAAGAGAGACAATGCATCATCCTTCCCGACCATCCGTAGCAAAGCGCCGGGCCGCTGACGTTGCATACGACGCCATTGAAGCGCTGATCTGCACCTTGCAGCTGACGCCAGGCAGCCCGGTCAACGAGGCCGAGCTGGCCGAGCTGACCGAGTTGGGCCGCACGCCCGTGCGCGAGGCACTGCTGCGCATGGTGTCCATCGGACTGATCGTGCAGCAGCCGCGGCGCGGCTTGCTGGTCTCCAATATCGACCTGGCGGATCATCTCGACGTGATCCAGACCCGCCGCGTGCTGGAACACGTCATCGCAGCATGCGCAGCGCGGCGGGCCAGCGCGGTGGAGCGCAAGGCCATCCTGGCCTGCGCGGAGCGCATGGAGAAAGCGGCGGTGCGCGGCAGGCTCGACGCCTATATGGAAGCGGACCGGGAGCTGGACGAAGTCACCCACCATGCCGCCCGCAACCATTCGGCGGTCAAGGCGGTCATTCCGCTGATCGTGCAATGCCGGCGGTTCTGGTACGCGTACCAGCACGAAGGCGAGATCAAGGAGGGCGCCCGCTTCCATATGGAACTGGCCCGGGGCATCGCCACAGGTGACGAAAAAGCCGCCCAAGCGGGAGCCGATGCGCTGCTGGACTACCTGGAGCGGTTTGCGCGCAGGGTCATCGACAACTGAGCGGTGCGGCACAGGATAAGGCGCCGCGCCAGCTTCCAGTCCGCGCCCAATGCCGCCCTGCCCAATGGCACCCGGAGCGGAAGTTCGGCGCTCTTCAAGGCGGACACTTCTTGCGGCGCCCCCACGACCAGGCCGACTGGCGGCTTTGGCCGGAGCACAGACGGGCCGTCCGACCCAGGGAGCGGACCATCGATGCGTTCTACAGCTTCCAGCCGGTCAAGGGCGGGATGCCGCGCGCCGATTTTCAGCTGATCCAGAACCCCGGCGACGCCATGACCGCGGGCCAACGAAAATCATCGGCACGCGCGTTCATGAGGAATTTTCGGTCGCGCCTGACGTCCAATGTTGAGACCCGGAGCGCTCTGCCTTGAGCGAGCCGGGCTTGGCTTAGCTACCAAAAGAGGAAACCAAGTGGACAGTTGTTCTAGTCGAACTTTGTATCGTTTCTAGGCAAGCCATCCGTCGTTCCCCGACCGCTGTCTTGCCTGCAAGGTAAGGCAGCGGTGTCATCAGGCCATTCGGCCAGCCCCGCTCCTTTGTCGTATCCCGCCAGAACCATCTGGCGCTGTGCTGCCCTGCGAACCGCGTTACAGCGTTATGGGGCAGTGAGGAGTCGAGCATGCGCAAGATTCTCACCCCACCTGGCCGGATGCTCGCCCTCATCGCGCGGCTGGCATTCCCTTCCCTCCTCCGGGTTGACCCAGGCACCTCCAGCATGGCGCCCACAAGCCATCCGCATTCTCGGCCTTCGGATGCGCGCGCGCCACAAACCAATCGGGAATTCGCCGACGCCGCCATTCGGATAAACCGGACCCTCCAATAACAGCGCCGTGCAGGCCGCAACGCCAGCGTCACCAACGAGCACAAGCATAAGTCCCGAGGAGAAAGAAAATGGCGAACTTCATTACCGACATGGCTGCCCCACCGCATCAAGAAGCGCTTGATGAGGCGCACGACGGTGACATTCGAGGCGCTCTGGGGACGATTTCCCAGCACGACACCGGCCCTCGCACCGGATGGCGCCAAAGGCTCAACACCCTACTCGCCATCCTTGGCCCCGGCCTCATTGTCATGGTGGGAGACAATGACGCCGGGGCCTTCGGTACCTATGCGCAGGCGGGGCAGAACTACGGCACGACGCTCTTGTGGACGCTGCTGTTGTTGATACCCGTGCTCTACGTCAATCAGGAGATGGTGGTGCGACTCGGCGCCGTGGCCCGCGTGGGTCACGCTCGGCTCATCTTCGAGCGCTTCGGCAGGCTATGGGGCAGCTTCAGCGTCATCGACCTGTTTCTCGTCAACGCGCTGACACTGGTGACCGAGTTCATTGGCATCAGCCTCGCGCTGGAGTACCTGGGAATCCCCCGCAGCTGGGGCGTTTGCGCTTCGGCGCTGCTCGTGATGCTGGCCGCTTCGACCGGAGATTTCCGGCGCTTTGAGCGGTTCGCCATGGGTCTTGTCGCCGGGAGCCTGACACTGATTCCTGTATTCCTGCTGGTGCACCCCGCCCTAGGCCAGGTCGCGCGAGGCTTCTTCGTCCCGGCCATGCCAGCGCATGCGCCACTGAGCGAGGTCATGCTGCTGATCATCGCTATCGTCGGCACCACGGTGGCACCATGGCAACTCTTCTTTCAGCAGAGCTACGTCATTGACAAGCGGATTACGACACGCTTCATCGGCTATGAGCAGACCGATCTCTGGCTGGGCATTGCACTCGTCATCGCTGGCGCGGTGGCCATGATTGCCTTCAGCGCCGAGGCGTTTCGCGGCACGGCCGGATTCGGAAACTACACCGACGCGCTGGGTACTGCCGTCGGGCTCGAGAAGCATTCGGGCCGGCTGACCGGCGTTCTGTTCGCCATCGCTTTGCTGGATGCGAGCATCATCGGCGCCTGCGCCGTCTCCCTGTCAACGGCGTATGCGTTGGGAGATGTCTTTGCCGTGCGCCATTCCCTGCACAGCAAGCCGGCGCAAGCCAAGGGCTTCTACGCCGTCTACTTCGGGCTAACCCTGCTGGCAGCCGGGCTGGTGCTGACGCCTGGCGTGCCGCTAGGGCTGCTCACCAATGCGGTCCAGTCCCTGGCTGGCATTCTCCTGCCCAGTGCCACGGTGTTCCTGCTATTGCTTTGCAATGACAAAGCCGTGCTCGGGCCGTGGGTCAATGGGCGCTGGACGAACTTGTTCACGGGCACGGTGGTGGCGGGCCTGGTCACGCTCTCCATCATCCTGACGGCATCGGTGCTAGTCCCGCAGATCGGCGAGCGGGCGATTCTGGGCATCTTGGTGGGGGGAGCCATGCTCGCGCTGATCGTGTCGGTTCTGGCTAAACTCTATGAGAAGCACCATGCGTCCGGGGAAACTCCCGCGAAGTTGCCCTATGTGGCTGACCGGGCCAGCTGGACCATGCCTCCTCTGGAGGCGTTGCCTGCACCGAGGCTTACGCTACTGAACAAGGTATGGATGTTCGTGTTGCGAGGCTACCTGCTTGTGGCGGCCGGGTTGGTCCTGGTCCGCATCGTCAATCTGGTAACGACTTAGTGCTGGAAACGCCCCCATCCATTTGCCTGGGGTGCCATACCGCAGGCGATTCGCGTGGTCATGTTCCTGGGAGATATGCCATGCATAGCGCACAAGCCATTGCCACGATCGAGGCCAATGCCCCCAACTACCTGGTGAGCCTTGAGGTAGACAACCATGTTCTCACGGGTGACGAACCGGCAAAGCTTGGCGGCGCAGACCGTGGCCCCGAGCCATTTGCGTTTGTGCTTTGCGGGCTCGTTTCGTGCACGGCGGCCACACTGAAGATGTACGCTGAGCGCAAGAAATGGGACCTCGGGCAGATACGTGTCTTTGCCACCTTCGAGCAACTCGGTCATGTCCGCTTCATCCTCCGGGAAGTCTCGGTGGATGGCAAACTTGGTGAAGCTGAACGTGCCCAACTCGCCGAGCTCTGTGAGCGAACCCCGGTGACATTGTTCTTGAAGGGCACCACAAGCATAGAAACGATACTCCAGTAGAAGGCAAGCCTCGGCCTGGTCGCCCGTGCGGCTTCAAAGCGCCTTCAATGCGGAAATTCGTGAATCGTACAATTTCCTGGCACAAGCGACATCCTGGCATTCGTTGCCCAGGAAGGCCGTTGTCTTGACGGTTGCGGGATCGGGTGCGGCAGTCGTCTGACTGGGTCCATTGGACTGGCCGCATCCCACCAGGGCGACACTGGAAAAAACAAGAGACACGGCCAGCAGTCCCCCGGTTGCGAACCTGCGCGACATCGATCTGCCCATAAATCACCCGGATGTTGTCTGAGTGCTTGAGTGCTTGAGTGCTTGAATCATTGCGGCCAAGACTGAACAGGCTCCTCCACGCCGAGTTTAGGCGCAGATTGGATGACGGCGCCGCCAAATGCGGTTGAGGGATCTGGCGGGAAGCGGCTGGACAGTGTCGGATGACTGCTGGAAGAAGTCGCAATCGACCTGCCTGGCCATCACGCACGACCCAGCGCCCCGCCTTGGCGCACCCGGCTTGAACGCCCTAGAGCGTTCCGGTGCCTCTGTCCACGGTGATTGGTAATCTCCAACCCGCTGGCCATGCGTCAGCGGGCCAGCTATGTGCTGGCAAATCCATGCATGCACGAGGCATAATCGTGAAAACTGTGAAACTGGTTTCACAGAGACCTATCCTCCCTATGCCGCGCCCTGTGACTCAGCCCAAGTCCACCTCGAAACCCGCAGGGAAACTCACCATTCAGGACGTTGCCGCCTATGCGGGGGTTTCGAAAGCCACCGTTTCGCGCTACCTGAACCGGGGCGGCGAGCAGTTGTCCGCCGACGTGGAGGCGCGCGTCGCCGCGGCCGTACGCGCGCTGGGCTATAGCCCGAGTCCCATGGCGCAGGCGCTAAAGCGTGGCAAGTCACGCCTGATCGGGCTGGTGGTGGCGGATGTCTCCAACTCGTTCTCGGTGGCCGTGCTCCGTGGCGTGGAAAAGGCCTGCCGGGACGCCGGCTATATGGTGATGCTGTTCAATCTCGGCAATGACGAGCAACTGGAGCGCGAAGCCATTCGCTCACTGTCAGCCTACCGGGTCGAAGGCTTCATCCTGCACACGCTGGGCCACGACGCCGGCGCCCTCGCCGATGCCGCGCAGTTGGGCAAACCGGTAGTGCTGGTCGACCGTAAGGTTGGCGACGCGGAGGTCGACCTGGTCGCCCTGGACAACCTTTCCGCGGTCCATGCGGCTGCCGGGCACTTGCTCGAAGCCGGCTACCGGCACCTGCTCTTCATCAGCGAGCCAATCAAGGCGATCAGCTCGCGCAACGAGCGGGCCCGTGCCTTCCAGAACTTCATCGCGGAGCAGGCGGACTCGCTGAGCGGGACCGTTTTCGAAGCCCGTACCAGCGATGACGACGGCCTGGATGAAGCGCTGCGCGCCCTGCGCCGTGGTGCCGGCAAGGCGCCCATAGCCGTACTGGCGGCCAACGCTGTGATATCGCTGCGCGTGGCAGGCGCAGCAGCCAGACTGGGGTGGCAGCTCGGCGTCGACCTCGGCCTGATCGGTTTCGACGATCCGGAATGGGCTGCCCTGGTCGGCCCCGGGTTGAGCACCATTTCCCAGCCGACCGACGATATCGGACGCGTCGCTACCAACTGCCTGATCGAGCGCCTGCAAGGCGCGCAGCTTGCGCCGCGCCAGGTCCTGTTGCCCGGGACCCTGGTCAAGCGCGGGTCGACACGCCGCGGCTGACAGGAACCCTGCAGTGGTTCCTTGCCGCGCGCCGGCGTAACGAGCGCCCGCCCTCTCCCCCAGCCCCTCTCCCGCGCGCGGGAGAGGGGAGCACGACAACGCAGATCCGGCTTGGTCAGCAAGCTGACAAACCTGAAGCATCAGCCGAAGCCGCCGAA
>NZ_BAAILO010000444.1:0-352 GCF_054589115.1 Cupriavidus sp. 8B
AAGAAATTGAACGACGGCGACGCGGATGGACGCAGCATGCTCCCGAAGGCGCAGGGCTATGTCGGCCCCGCGCTGGGTCGTTACTTGGGAAAGGAAATCCGCTCGGGCGGGTTCCGCTAGACCGGCCACGTGGGCCGCTTCACACAAATTGCGCCACGCATTCGGTTGTCCGACATAGTCGGGCCGTCGACGGGCAAGCGTGCTCGCAATGGCGGCACGAATCTCGGAGTTCAGATCGACAGCAGAGTGCATGGTCAGCTCCTGTTCGAGGTTCCTACAAACAAAAAAAGCCCGCTCCGACATGGCGGAAGCGAGCTTGTTCGCAGGAAAACCCGTCGCCACGCCCCTTCCG
>NZ_BAAILO010000445.1:0-294 GCF_054589115.1 Cupriavidus sp. 8B
AAACATGTCTCGGCCATCGCGGGTCTGAGTTATCACAACTGCCTGTTCCGCCTTTATGACGGCGCGATCAAGAGCGCACAGATCGTGGAGTTTCTCAAGGCACTGCGCGCGCACCTCAAGCGCCGCCTGATGATCATCTGGGACGGCGCCGCACAGCACAAGAGTCGCATCGTGCGCGACTACCTCGATAGCACTGGCGGAGCAGTGCAGATGGCCTTTGTCCCGCCCTACAGCCCGGACCTGAATCCAGTGGAGTATCTCTGGGCCTGGCTCAAGCGCCATGCCCTGGCCAAC
>NZ_BAAILO010000446.1:0-25344 GCF_054589115.1 Cupriavidus sp. 8B
TCCGGGCTTTCCCGCGACATTGGCGCGGTTGTCATGGGCAAGATCTACGAGAAGCTGGCGGACGACAAAGCGTCTGTCACGGACCTCGAGAAGAACTTGACCACGGTGGAAGAGCTGGCTGCCGACAAGCGCCAGCAACTGACCATCGGCCTGACCGTCGCGGCAATCGAGGGCCTTGACGTACGGAACCTCGTGACGCTGTGCAAGTACCACAAGCTGGACCTGCGCCAGCACTGGACGCTGCAGAAATCCAAGGACTTCCTGGAACTGCTGACCAAGTCCGAGATGAAGGTACTTGCCGATGAGCTTGGCATTCGTAAAGCACTCGGTGACAACTTCGCCAAGGTCTTCAATAAGTCCAAGCCGGAACTGATCGAGGCACTCCTCAACGTCGAAGGTTTCGACTACGCGGGCAAGCTGCCTAAAGTCCTTTGCTTCTGACCGCCACGCCGCGGCCAGCTTTCCATTCTCTTATCCCATCTTCTAAGGATCTACCCATGTTTCAGGAACTTGTTCCACTCGTCGCCGCGTGCGACAAGGTTGTGCTCACGCTGTCCATGAAGGGCGACGTGATGGCAGTGGTTGTCGCGCCGGTAGTTTCCAAGGCCGCAGATGCGGCGTTGGCAACGCCTCTCGCGCTCACCGCCTCGCCGGCGGAGCTCGATGAGGGCTTCGCCCAGGCCATCGCTTCGGTGTCGGTGACGCACCGCTCGCTCGCCGAGCAGGTGGAGGCTACCGCTTCCATCCTGAAGGCTGCGGCCAGCGCCCAAACTGCCAAGGCACAGAAAGCGCTGACGAAGGCCAACGGTAAGGTCGCACCGACTTCGCCGTCGAACGATGACGACGACGAGGAGTCTGCTGGCAGCGCGCCGGTTGACGATGACGGTAGTGGCCAGGCTCCGGTCACAACCACACCATCGTCTGCCGCGCCGGCCGGTACCAATCTGGCCGATCTGCTGTAACGGAAAGGAGACGCAATATGAGCCTGACCGTCCAGCAATTGACCCGCGAGTTCACGTACAACGGCATGACGCTGCCGGACCCTGGCTCGGCATTCACGCCGGACCAGGTGCGCGACATGTACACCGCCCAGTACCCGGAACTGACCACCGCTACGGTGGATGGGCCCGAGCACAACGGCGATACCGCGCGCTACAAGTTCGTCCGCGCCGCCGGCGCCAAGGGTTGCCATGCGTAAGCGTGACTTAATGAAGGCCCTGTCCAGTCCGGACTTTGGCCTTTCCTCCACGAAGCCGCCCGAAGGGGCGGTTTTTTTTAACTCTCCGGAGATGGCATCGTGCTGTTCGATCCTTGCACCTTTGATGACGGCGTCCTTTCGGACGTCCCCGGGTGGACGCCATCGCGACAGCATCCCGCTGCCCGACGTCGATCTGCCAATGGTTTTTTGACACTACCGACGCTGCCAGCCGATATCCCCGCGGGCGGCAAGCTGCGACATGACGAAGGACCGGACGGCCTGGAGACCATCCAGGCCCAGTTCGAAGTCGGCATACTCGCGGCGCGTGATGTGAAGAGCGCGGTCAGCGCAGGGGATGCCTTCGCGCAGGCCATGTTCGCGTGGCTGCGCAGGCGCACCCCCAGTTGCAAGCGGTTGAACTTCACATTTGCTCTGCTGGACCAAGTTGCCGCGAGGGAGCAGGTCGAACAGTTCGGCTGGGATGACAACCTCGAAGCGCCGCTGTACCTGGCGATCGAGTTGCCCTGCGAACAGCTGTTCGAGATCGGGGAGCGTGCCGACGTCATGCGGCGGGCACACCCCTCATTGCTCTATACGGCGATGAATCTGGTCAGTACGGCCGCAAGCCGCTCGCTGTTTATTCGCACCCCGGATGAACTGGCGGAAATGTTCGCTCGGTGGCACTGGGATTACGACGCCAGAATGAGCGACGAAGAAGCGAGGGCGTTCCTTGAGGAGCGGTTCGGCGAAGGGGATAGCGATATCGAGCGCTATCTGCCGACCAACGTGTTGCCGCTGCTCGCCCCGGACGACGTCGTTCCCAAGGGCCGGCGGCTCGATAAGCGTAACCGCGTCAGGCGGCTGCGGCGCTCGGAACTGGCATCGCTGGCGGTGCGCACTCGGGGCTTGCCCCGGCGAATTTGTCGCGAACTGGTCAATCTGCAGATAGTCCTGGCGCGGTGCTCCCGCTACCGCATCCTCAAGACCTCCCAATGGGCCGAGCCCGCGTACTCCGCGGCAACCATTGCGATGTGGTCTGGCCACTGGGTCGGAGAAATTCTTGACGACCACTTTGAATGCCTGAGCAACGCCGGAGACTGCACGACTTACCAAGTGCTGATCCCTGTAGCAAGCGAGCCAAAGGCCATTCGCCGGCAGTTCAAGGAACTGGCCTGCATGTTTGAAATCATCGCGGCACTCGACCGCGTCCTCACCTTGATATCCGAATAGGAGGCCTATGGCCGGAATTGTGGTTGGAAGTCAGTCCCATGAGGTGGCCCTGCAAGGGGCCATTTTGCTTTATGGCCGCCAGGCCGGGGAATTCTCGTATGCCACCGCACACCAGATCGTGACGGATGAGCAGACGGGGCGCCCCGTCATTGGGGCAGGCGTGCCCCTCAACCGGCGCGCACTGATACACGCGGTCCGCCAGGTTGCGGAAGAAGCGCTGCCAAAAGGTGAGTTTCTAACGCCGAACGTTCTGTCCATCGGGCCACATGCCATCACGTGGTGGTACCCGCCGGCACAGCGGCGCGTGTTCTTCTCGTGCGAAGAGCTTGGCGAGCGTAGCGCCGTGGTCCCGCACCCTGGTCTGGTTTTCCAGGCATACGCCTCTGGCTTTCGCGTGTTCGCTTTGATGCAAGACGAGCGGCCCACGCCGGGGACGGTGCTGTATGAGCCGCCTTACTTCAACACGTGGGATCTGGGAAAGATTTGCATCGGTTCCGCACATGTACCGAAGCAGATTGATGTGGCGTCGATCGCCGGCTGGGAAGAAGCCTTCTTCTCGTCGGCCTTCACCCATCCCAATCACGGCGGTAAGCGGGTGGACTACCAAGACGGTGTATTTGCGTTCTGGCGCGACATGCTGGATGGGAAGTTCCCTTCCTATCCGAAGCACACGCTCATTCCTATGAAAAAGACTCTCGGCAATCTGATTGCCGGGACTATTGGAGAATAGTCATGCATCCTATGGATAGCACATTGCAGCAATCGTTTCCCACCGTGATGGTTCCGCGTTTCGGTGACCTGGCGCCGATGGAAGGCGCCGGCGAGCGGCTACTGGCCGCCGAAGACGGTATGTTTCTGGAAGTGTCGCGGCCGTGGCTGCGGCTCGTCCGGCAGATCGGCAAGTACCACGTTAAGACAGCCGTGCCATATGGCCTGGTTGCCGAAACCACGTACCTGCGCTGCGGGAAGATTCCTGTTCACTTGATCGGCGCGTTCGCGGAGATGGCGAGGGCAGCGATGCCCAACGAGACCGGCGCCTGGGTTGTGTGGAACACGGCAAGCCGGGACTTCCGTCTTGCGCCCGTGATCATCCGATCGCAAGGATGCGGACACCTTGAGTACGACCGCCCCGCGCTGGCCGCCGACGAGTTCCTGGTGTTGGACTGCCACTCTCACGGTGCCCTGCCGGCGTTCTTCTCGTCGCAAGACGACAGGGACGACATGCACGACGTGAAGTTTGCGTTCGTGATTGGCAACTGTGGCGCGGACGTTCCCTCGCTCGCGCTGCGTCTTAGTGCGAAAGGGATCTTCGAGGAGAGTGAGAGGGTCCCGAGTGACTGGTATGCAGCAACGAGGAGGGCAGGTTGATGACGTTCACCCACCGCATTCCCGATTCCATGCTCGAAGACTCGTGGCGCGTCGTGGTGGTTGGCGCCGGCGGTACCGGCAGCGCTCTACTGCCCAATCTGGCAAGGCTGCATCACGCCATGCTGGAACTGGGGCACCCGGGCGGCATCGAGTGCATCGTCTTCGATGACGACACGGTCAGCGAGACGAACGTTGGCCGGCAAGGCTTCTATCCAAACGACGTTGGCCAATTCAAGGCGACGCTGCTGGTGAACCGCCTCAATGCGCTCATGGGTACCCGCTGGGTTGCCCAGACGCGGCGGATCGCCAGTACGGACCGACTGGACTGCGATCTCGCGGTGGGCTGTGTGGATACCCGCGCGGCTCGCAAGGCCATTCTGGGTGCGGTCAGTCGTGGCAGCGGCGGTTACTACCTGGACTGTGGCAATGAGACCGACAAGGGCCAGGTGATCCTGGGGCAGGTGGGCAGCAAGATCGCTCAACGCCTTCCTCATGTGGGCGACCTTTTCCCCGATCTCTTGAATCCCAAGGGAGACAAGGCAGACACGGCGCCTTCCTGTTCGATGGCCGACGCACTGCGCAAGCAATCGCTGGTCATCAATCAGGCGATCGGCGTCCAAGCCTTCAATTTGCTGTGGGCGCTCTTTCGGACCGGCACGCTGAAGTATTCCGGCGTGTTTGTGAACCTGGAAGCTGGGCGCACCAATCCTTTGCCCGTTGATCCAGCGGCCTGGGCCCGATTTGGTTACGAGCCAAAGCAGCCCGCGGCACGTAAGCGAGCAAAGAAATGAATCGTCCCGGTCGTCCGACCGGGCGCATGCTTGAAAACCGCCCCCCAGAAGCCTCCGCGCTTCTTGGGGGCATTTTTTTTTGGGGGTGATCTGCGAATTGCGGGTTCGGGAGCGTCACGCTGCCAGGCTGGCGCGCAAGAGTGAGGCGGATGGCCGCGTTCGACCCTTCTCGGTCAGTCGACAGCGTAGCCGGGGATGGATCCAATGGACGACAATCACCACTCCCCTTCATCTTCGGGAGCGACCGCTAATGAGTCCAGAACAGTCTAAATCGGCAGGTGGGTGGTCTGCTTGATCCGCTTGAGTGGGATCTCGGTTTCCACATTGCGTACCCCTTCGATCTTCGTAAGTATCTCCATCTGAAAGCGCTGATAGTCATCGAGATCTTTTGCGATGACGCGCAGAAGGTAGTCATAGCTCCCCGCCATTAGATGGCACTCGAGCACTTCGGACGCATTTTCGATTTCCCGTGCGAAGTGCTCCACCGTCGCCTTGTCCTGACGCTCCAAGGTGACTCGGACAAAAGCAGTAAATTTCAAATCGACGGCTGCAGGGTTCAGCAGTGCGACGTAGCCGGCAATGACGCCTTGTTCTTCGAGCAGGTGAACTCGGCGCAGGCAGGGTGTTGCGGAGAGCCCAGCTTGCTCCGCGAGCTCAGCATTCGTCTGGTTCGAGTCGCATTGAAGGGCGCGCAGGATACGCTTGTCGATCGCGTCAAGCTTAGCTGTCATATCTGACTATGATAGTGTCTATTCGTAGATAATAACTCCAATATCCACATCGAGGGTAGCCAAAAACGCAGCCATTCTCCACCGCGGTATGTCCATAATTTGACTACGCGGGGCCGCCTGCAAAACATGCCGACGTCGCAAAAAGCGCCGCTCGCCGGTGGCCCCGCCCCACTCAGGAGTTGATTATGCAGCACATATCATGGCTGCCATTCGTGGCGACTTCCCTTCTCATCATTCTTACACCGGGACAGGACATGGTCCTCGTGATGTCCCGCGCGCTCTCCAAAGGAACCCGCTCCGGCATTGTCACCGCGGCAGGCGTTAGCGTCGGGTTGACGGTCCACACAATGCTCGCGACTCTGGGCTTGGGCGCGCTGCTCCAGGCATCCGAATGGGTGTTCACCGGGCTGAAATTGGTCGGCGCGCTCTACCTGTTGTGCTTGGGCATTTCGCTGTTTCGTTCATCGGGCGAGTTTGCGCTGTCGCACAGCCACGGCGCTTCCGAGTCAGCGCTGCGTGCCTTCACACAGGGTGCGCTATCCAATGTGTCGAATCCCAAGATTGCGCTCTTCTATCTGGCTTTTCTGCCGCAGTTCGTTTCCGCCGACGCGACGCATCCAACGCTTTCTGTCTTCATGCTAGGCCTCGCCTTTGCTTGCTTGACATTTCTTGTCAAAGGTCCGGTGGCAGTGTTCGCGGGGTTGCTCTCGAACTGGTTTCGCCAGAATCCCCGCTTTCTCACGAGGATGCACCGAACAAGCGGTGTCGTAATGATAGGGCTGGGACTGAAGCTGGCGTTTGAGTCGCGTAACTGAGTGCATTTGGCAAGCGCATTGCCGGTGCAGGCGAGATCGCTGTAGAAAACGACCAAGCGGCTTTGTCGCGAGTAGCAAGCCCGGTGAGCGTTTCGGTTACCTTCGCCGCAATTTTCGGTCCTCCTCCTATTCCGGTATCCCGCTTACATTTTTCTCCAAACCGGTGGGTACGCTGCGGAGCGCTTCAAAGCCCCATCTCATTGCCGTAAATCTGACGTTGGGAAATGTCCCGACCAGCCCATACTTGCCGAGCTCGTCGTGGCAAGAGTCATTCGGGAGTTAATGCATGAAGGAAGCGGGAGTTAATGCATGAAGGAAGCACCAAATTTTGGCAAGCGGGTCTCCCGCGAGCTTTCGCTGTGGGCACCCGGCGATATTCCACTTGTTGTTCCCGGTATGGACTTGGTCATGGCCGTCGTAGCGTCGGCAAAGCAAGAGATGCATCAGTTCATCGATGGCGACATCATCGTATTTGCGCAGAAGATTGTTTCGAAAGCGGAAAATCGGCTGGTGAATCTGGACGATGTCCGTCCATCACGTCGTGCACAAGACCTTGCCACAATCTCTCACAAGGATGCGCGCCTGGTGGAAGTCATATTGAGTGAGTCCAGCGAGGTGGTCCGCTGCGTACCAGGGCTGATCATCGTCCGCCACAAACTGGGCTTTGTGGTTGCGAACGCTGGGGTCGACCACTCGAATGTCTCCGGTCCGCGGGACGGCGACTGGGTGCTGCTGTTACCCGAGAAGCCAGATCAAAGCGCAGAAAGGTATTGCCTGCGCCTGAGAGAGGAAACGGGTGCAATGCTAGGGGTCGCCATCATCGATAGCTGGGGACGTGCATGGCGGATCGGCACCTGCGGCGCCTGCATTGGCGCATATGGTGTCCGAACGGTGGCGGACCTGCGTGGAAAACCGGACCTCTTTGGCAGGACGCTGGAAACAACGATTGTGGGTGTAGGCGATGAACTGGCCGCGGCAGCGTCGCTGCTGATGGGCCAGTCATCTGAGGGCGCACCGATCGTCGTCGTGCGCGGTAGCGGCCTGCTCGTCCAAGCTAGCAATGCTAGTGCTCTTGTACGCTCGCGAAACGAAGACTTGTTCCAATGAGCAGAAAGATTCTTCTTCTGAGTGGGGGTGTAGGCGGGGCCAAGCTGGCCGAAGGTATGGCGCAAGTCGTTCCGCCGGATGATCTGACCATCGTGGTGAACACAGGCGACGACTTCAGGCATCTGGGGCTCAAGATATGTCCGGACCTCGACAGTGTTCTCTACATGCTCGCCGGACTTGCCTCGTCCGAGCGTGGCTGGGGCCGCACCGACGAGACCTGGAACTGCATGGATGCCCTGCGGCAACTCGGCCCGGAGGCCTGGTTTCAGCTCGGCGATCGCGACATTGCATTGCATCTGCATCGCAGCATAAGGCTGGCCAATGGCGACTCGCTTGAGAGCGTGACTGCGGAAGTTGCCAGCCGGCTGGGTGTGCGGCACAGGATCCTCCCCATGACGGAGGGGCGAGTCAACACATGGGTCGAGTCCGGGGAGGAGCGATACGCGTTCCAAGACTACTTCGTCCGAATGCGGTGCGAACCGAGGGTTACAGGGATTGACTATGAAGGTGCGGATGACGCAGTTCCGACGCCCGAGTTTCGGTCCGCACTCGAAGATCCACAGCTCGGCTGCATTGTTATTGCGCCATCCAACCCTGTGCTGAGTATAGGCCCGATCCTTGCGTTGCCGCGGATTCGGTCCACTATCAAACTCCTGACCGTTCCGGTAATTGCCGTGTCGCCAATCATAAACGGCGCTGCAGTGAAGGGCCCGGCGGCCAAGATCTTGCAGGAACTCGGCATGGGCGCGAGCGCAGAGGCTGTGGCTCGCTACTACGGGCAACTTGTCGACTACTTTGTGGTTGCCCCTGATGATGCTGGAAACCCTTGGGATTGTTCGTCCCAGCGGAGAGTGGCCAACATCCTAATGTCGAATGCGCACGATCGTCGAAGCGTCGCTCAGACCTGCATCGACATCATGGACGCGCATTTCGCCTAGCGCAGCGCGATCAATACGTGAGAGAACGGAGCAACTAGATGAAGAACACGCCACGCCAATCAACGAAAGTGGCAATCATTGGAGATAGTGCGGTCGCGGTAGGGGTCTGTGGCTTGCTACTGACCGCAGGCTATGAGCCCTCTCTCGTTATGCCTGTCTTGAGTCCAACTTTGACCAGGGAGGTGAACAGCGGCCTCAGGAGTGCTCGAGTCACGCGCCCGAGTTGGTCTAGGGATGTCGTTTGCTACGCCTCGTTGCAGGAGGGCGTGGAGGCTCTGGGCGATGCCGACTGGATTTTTGAGGCGTCTTGGTTCCCCCTGGAGAAAAAGCAAGCGCTATTTCGTTACATCGAGGCAGTCAGGAAGCCAACTTGTGTGGTTACGACCGATGAGTCCGTCTACACGACCAGAGAACTCACTGGGGTCTTTGGCCAGCGCTTCCAGAACCACTTCGCCGTGACACATTTTTTTGTGCCGGTTGAGAGGCTACCACTCATCGAACTTGTCTTCAGCCAAGCTGTGCCAGAGCGGATCCGCACGCTGTTGGAAGATATCTGCCGGGAGGATCTGAAGCGAACGGTGCTGTTCGCGCCGGATACCGGCGGCTTCATTGCGAACCGAATAGGCATGTACTGGGCTGCAATGTCCGCGACCGAGGCTATTCGACTTGGCATCCCTGTCCACGAGGCGGATGCCGCATTGCGGGAAGCATGCAATGTGCCGCGAACTGGTGCGTTTGGATTGATTGACCTGATCGGGCTTGAAGTATTCGGGGACATCCTGCGAACGATGGGGGCGCAACTCGACAGCGCCGATGACATCCACAACTACCAGATGCAGAGCAGTGCTCTGTTTCAGCGCATGATTGATGCCGGGCGGCTCGGTAGCGCGACCGGGACGGGTTTCTATGACTATGACGAGTTTGGCAGGGCACGCAGTAGTCTGAACCTTCGCACCGATTGTTATGAGCCAGTGCCCGATGCGGTAGCAAGTACCCAACACGAAGTCGGCAGCCGGGAACGGATCGCAGAGTTCAAGCGGACGGTGTGCTTGAAGCTCGACGGCTACGTGCGGGACTTCTGTGAGAGAAGCGATGTCGATATCCAGGCGATCCATACGGCCATGCGAAGCGGCTACGGATGGAAGGTATAGGCGGCGGGATCGACACTGAGTACAGCAGTGGCAGGAGAGGCTCCGTCATTATGTCAACGTCATGTTCTCACTATTTTCACGAAACGATTCGCGGGGCGAAGCGCCGCGGTCTTGATGCTGCTTGGCTGATGGCCCAAGTCGGACTCACTGGCGAACAGATTGACGACCCGCTATGGCGCGGGAGATCGGAAGACCTCGCACGGCTGGTTCAACTGGTCTGGATCGGACTGAATGATGAATTCGTGGGACTTACCGAGCGACCCTGCAAGACTGGGATCTTCGCATTGATGTGCCATTGCATCATTACGGAGGATTCCCTCGAACAGGCGCTGACCAAAAGCGTTCTCTTCTACGACCTGGTTACGGACCAGGTGACGTTCTCGCTGGATGTCAAAGATAGAGAGGTCGAACTAAGACTGTACCTAAGGCGCCCGGAACTCGATCCGAATCATTATCTCGTTGAGTTCCTTCTATCGATCTGGTATCGCTTGATTGGATGGATGGGTGGAATTCCCGCCCCTCTGAATTTCGCGACTTTTTCGTATCCGAAGCCCGAGACGTACTTCGACGAGTTCAAGTACATGTTCCCGTGTGACTACGAGTTCGATGCGGCATATACGAGCTTGGTTTTCGATCGATTGCACCTCAAGTTGCCCATCGTGCGCACAAAACAGGAGCTCAAGCAGTTTCTGTCGGTCGCCCCCTTGGGCTTCATGACAATACCTGCTGATGTGACGAGCTATGCAAGACGGGTAAGGACCTTCCTGCTCAAGGAACGACGCCTTCCTCTCGAGTTTCCTGATTTCGTCGACGTCGCCATGCAGTTCAATATGACGGAGCCAACGTTACGGAGAAAGCTGCAGCAGGAAGCGACCTCCTACCGCGCAATCATCGAGAACATTCGCCGGGACCTGGCGGTACAGAAGTTATTGAAGGGGGCGAACTCCGTCAGTGAAATAGCTGAGCTTCTTGGCTATTCGGAGACGCGCGCATTCACGAGGGCGTTTCGTGATTGGACTGGATTGAGTCCTATTCGGTACCGAGAAAGGTTTAGACAACACATTTCAGGGGTCGCCGTCGAACAGAATCTATAACGACTGTCATCCGAGCAAGCTGAAGATTGCAGGCCATCCATTAAGGGTGGCTTTTTATTTTCTTCTGATAGGTTAAAGAATTCGAGCTGATGATCGATTTGGTGATTTTTATTGGAACTTTCTGTCCTGCAATGATCAGATCTTGATCTGTAATCTCTAGTTTCATCGTCGTCCTTCAATTGATCGGGACTTCGTCAGGCAGCATAAGGGGACAGTCAAGTGAATGAAAAGAATCGGGATCGAGAGCCGCTCGACGCGGTCGAAGCGATCAGTATCGATGAGCTTCGGAATTTGCAGTTGGAGCGTCTCAAGTGGTCGCTGCAGCATACGTACGACAACGTCCGCCTCTATCGGAAGAAATGCAAGGCGGCAGGTGTCCACCCCGAAGAACTGAAGACGCTTTCGGACCTGCGCCACTTTCCATTCAGCGTCAAGCAAGATTTCCGAGACGGCTATCCCTTCGGGATGTTCGCTGTGCCGATGGACCGTGTGGCACGTATCCACGCTTCCAGTGGTACAACCGGCAAGCCGGCGGTAGTCGGTTACACAGCAAGGGACATTGCGACATGGGCGGACATTGTCGCCCGATGCCTCCGTGCCGCAGGCGGAAGGCGCGGCGATATCGTCCATAACGCCTTCAACTACGGCCTGTTCACGGGGGGGATCGGTTCGCACTATGGTGCGGAGAAGCTGGGCTGCACCGTCATTCCCGTCTCCGGCGGGCAGACCGAGAAGCAAGCACGGCTCCTGCTGGATCTGCAACCCACGCTAATCATGGCGACACCGTCGTACCTGCTCACGATCATTGACGAAGTGGAGCGACAAGGGATCGACCCGGGGCAACTGGCGCTGCGGGCAGCGCTGGTCGGGGCAGAGCCATGGACCGAGGCGATGCGTAAGCAGATCAACGCACGACTCAACATCCGCGCTCTGGACTACTACGGCATATCGGAGGTCATGGGACCTGGTGTGGCGGCGGAATGCATCGAAACCGAAGACGGACCCACCCTGTGGGAAGACCATTTCTATCCGGAAATCGTCGATCCCGAGACAGGGGAGGTGTTACCGGAGGGCAGCGAAGGCGAACTGGTCCTGACGTCACTGACAAAGGAAGCGCTTCCGATCATCCGCTATCGAACGCGAGATCTCACTCGGCTTCTTCCGGGTACGGCGAGAGCGATGCGACGGCTGGCGCGGCTGACGGGACGGTCAGATGACATGCTGATCATCCGCGGCGTGAACGTATTTCCCTCGCAGTTGGAGGAACAGATTCTCACGATTGCAGATCTCTCCGGACATTACCAAATCGAGATCACGCGTGAGGGCACGCTCGACAACGTCACGATTTATGCCGAGGTTACCCCCGGCAGGGTCATTGATCGCGAGGCCGTCATTTCGGAACTCTCCCGAAAGATCAAAACCTTTGTTGGAATCTCAACCCGTATTGCGCTCAGAGAGCCGGGAGGCATCGAGCGTTCCCAGGGCAAGGCTATCCGCACCGTTGATCGCCGCAAGCTCTGAACAGCGCCTTTGGTCGCCGTTCATTTCACCTATTTCAATTCCCATTCGGAGAAGAAAATGAAAGTTGAAACCCTCCTGCCCCTGGGCAAGGTCGACCCGGGCTTGCGTGCGCCTGACAAGCCCCTGGATCTGCACTCGGTTGCTCATGATGCACAGATCGTGGAGAAGCTTGGCTATGACGGTCTGATGACCGAAGAGACCAAGGACGATCCCTTCGTGATCATGGCACTGGCTGCGCAAGCGACGAAGACCCTGAACATCGGGACCGCCGTCGCGATTGCCTTTCCGCGCAGCCCCACGAACATGGCGTTGAGTGCCTGGACGATCCAGAAGCTCTCCCACGGGCGCTTCACGCTCGGCCTCGGCCCGCAGGTTCGTGCTCACATAGAGCGTCGCTACGGCATGCAAGCGCATCCCGCCGGGCCCTGGATGCGCGAGTACATCCAGGCCGTCCGTGCGGTCTGGGATTGCTGGCAGAACGGTGTTCCGCTTAAGTTCGAAGGCGAGTACTACAGGATGGATCTGATGGTGCCGCTGTTCAACCCGGGTCCGCTGGAGAACCCCAACATCCCGATTCACGTGGCCGCCGTGAACCCCGTGATGTGCAAGGTTGCAGGTGAAGTGGCTGATGGCATCCGCCCGCATCCGGTTTGCACGCCTTCGTATATCGAGCAAGTCATGCTGCCTGCAGTGCGTGAAGGTGCGGAAAAGAGTGGTCGCAGTCTCAACAACTTCAGCGTCAGCATGAAACCGTTGGTGGCCGCGGCACCGGACGAAGAGCAACTGCAGCCGAAGATCCGGGACGCACGGGCACGCATTGCCTTCTACGCCTCGACGCCGGCCTACGTGGGCGCCTTCGAGCATCTTGGCTTGCAGGACTTGGTTGCCGAAGCCAAGCTGCTATCGCGCGCCCAACGCTGGGAAGATCTCCCCGCACTGATCTCCGATGAGGTTCTTGATCAATTCGCCGTCATAGGCACTTATGACAAGGTCGGAAGGAAGTTGGTCGAGCGCTTCGGCAAGGTCGTGACGAACTCCGAATTCTCGATTCCAGTTCGCAATGACATGGAATTCGACGCGCTCGCGCAGCTTGTGCATGACATCAAGGCGGACAGCGAGGCCGCGGCGCGTTCGACCATCCTCGGCCAGAACGCCTGAGGTTTCGAAAGACAGAGAGGATATCTATGTCTGCATACTCACTAAGTATCGATGCGGATCGGATTGCGACAGTAGTCTTCGACATGACGGGGAAGGTCAATGTCATGAATGAAGAGTTCATGGCCGCGATGGAAGAACTGATGGTTCGCCTTGAGTCGCAGGCTCACACGCTCCGCGGGGTGATCGTTACGTCGGGGAAGCCGACATTCTTTGCCGGTGGTGACCTGTCACTCATGTTGCGCGCCGAGGCGGGTCAGGAGGCTTTTCTCACCGACCATTTTGACACACTGAAGAGCTACTTCCGACGCCTCGAGAAGCTGCCGTGTCCGGTAGTTGCGGCGATCAATGGGACGGCACTGGGCGGAGGCTACGAGTTGTGCCTTGCATGTCATCACCGGATCGTGCTGCGCAATGCGCGGACACAGATCGGCCTTCCTGAAGTCGAATTCGGCATTCTCCCCGCGGCGGGCGGAGTCATCCGGCTGTCGTATTTATTGGGGCTGTCCGGGGCGCTTCCATACCTGCTTGGTGGCAAGAAGGTTGACGTCCAGACCGCATGGGAGCAAGGCTTGGTGGATGAGATTGCGCAAACTCCCGAGGAGATGATCGAGAAGTCCCGTAGCTGGATCCTTGGGGCGACTCCGCAGATTCAGCCGTGGGATGCGAAGCCGCGCGTTCTCTATTACGAGAAATCCGAGCAGGCCGAAAGCCTGGCCGTTCAACTCGTGGAGAGGGAGTACGCCGAAGCTGCAAAGAACAACCAGGCCATCACGGAGATTCTTGACATCGCACGTCTCGCTTCGTCAGTCGACGTTGATGAGGCGCTGGCGGAAGAGACTATCGCCTTCGTTCGGCTCGTGATTTCCGATAACGCTAAGCAGCGCATTAGCCAATTCTTTCTGGCAAATCGCGCAAAAGAGCGACACCTGATCAAGGTCTGACCATGAAGACACATTTGAAAGTCGCGATTGTCGGGGGCACCGGCGCGCTTGGCTCCGGTCTGGCGGCTCGCTGGGCCGCTGCCGGTCACCATGTGCTGATTGGTTCCAGACGCCTGGAAGGCGCGCAAGAAACTTGCCGAGCTCTCATCGAATCCGGGGAAAAGCGCTCGAGTGGCCCGTTGCATATCTCCGCTGGCTTGAACGCCGACGTGGCGAGGGACGCGAATATCATCGCCGTTGCCGTACCGTTCGAACAGCAAAAGAGCACGCTCGAGTCGATCCGTGACGCCGTCCAGGGGAAGGTCGTGATCGATACGACCGTGCCGCTAGTGCCGCCGAAGGTTGGCACGGTGCGCATCCCCGAGATGGGCGCGGCGGCGGTATCGGCCAAGGCCACGCTCGGTGATGGCGTGAAGGTCTTCTCCGCCTTCCACAATGTTGCCGCGGAAAAGCTGCGATCGATGGAGACTCTGGATTGCGATGTTCTGGTTTTTGGCGAGGACAAGGACATGCTCCCTGTCGTGTCGTCGTTGGTTGAGGACGCGGGCATGCGTGCGATCCACGGCGGCGGTCTTGCGAACTCCATCGCTGCGGAGGCGTTGACCTCGGTGCTGATCACAATCAATCGGCAGTTCAAATGCCAGGCAGGCATTCGGATTGCTGGCGTCGCCTAGGAGACGAAAATGGAGGTCATCGTCCCGATCAAGCGCTTTTCATTAGGAAAGCAACGGTTGGCTGACCGCGTATGCCCCGACCTCCGGCGAGAGCTGTGTCGACTGATGGCGGAATGGGTAATGCGCGAATTGGCGCGGACTCTCTCGGTCCGTCGCGTGACTATTGTCACCGCAGAGCCGGCATTGCTTCCGACGATTCGCGGCTATGGTTATGACCTCCTTCTCGAACACCCGACCGCGTCTGATCTGAATGGATCGGTTTCCGCCGCGCTGGAGCGGATTGCCGTTGGCGGCGCACAGGATGCGTGTGTCGTGCATTCCGACCTTCCGTTGTTCACAACGGAAGCGTTGCAGAGAGTCATCGAGGCGCATCAGGCAGGGCGGCCCAGACAGATTAGCCTGGTGTCGGATCGGTTCGGCCACGGAACCAATGTTCGTCTGTGCCGGCCGGTGTCGGCCGTCGGCTGTGCGTACGGAAGATCCAGCGCTTACCACCACGAACTTGCTGCGCGGGATAGCGGGGTGGCTTTCAGGCGCTTGTCGTCGGCCACGCTATCCCTTGATCTCGACACATACGAGGATATCGCCTGCGTCTTGCGTGCTATAGAGGAAGTCCCGCTGTCCAGGATTCCTCCCGTTGTTTCCCTGCTGAGCAGCT
Organism: Cupriavidus sp. 8B; assembly: GCF_054589115.1. Taxonomy (NCBI): domain Bacteria; kingdom Pseudomonadati; phylum Pseudomonadota; class Betaproteobacteria; order Burkholderiales; family Burkholderiaceae; genus Cupriavidus; species Cupriavidus sp. 8B. The sequence continues at coordinate 15,376 of NZ_BAAILO010000446.1, forward strand.
TGGCTCTAGGGGTGTCTTAGATCGGAGTATGTAATGGAAGCCAAGAAACCTTATGCGCGTTCTATCGCGCTAGCCCGGCTTGTGATCAATGGCCATTGCCTGTCCAGGACGGAATTGTTCGCCCTGAGCAGGTTCAGCACGGAGGAACTTGCAGCAGCAGCGTGCATGGTACGTGATGCCGGCTTCTCCGACGTAGTCACATATTCGAAGAAGGTCTTCGTTCCTGTCACGCGACTGTGCCGCGATGTCTGTCACTACTGCACGTTTGCCAAGACTCCGCGGCAAGTGGCCTCGCCCTACATGGCGGAATCGGAAGTCATTGCCGTCGCGAAGGCGGGGAAAGCCGCCGGCTGCAAGGAAGTCCTGCTGACCCTTGGCGAGCGACCAGAGTTGCGCTATGACGTTGCGAAGCAATGGCTGGCCGAGCGCGGCTTTGCGTCGACCGTCCACTACGTGGCGCACTTGGCCCGGCGGATCGTTGAGGAGACCGGTCTACTGCCGCACGCGAATCTGGGAACACTGACTGCCGATGAGTTGGCCCTGATTCGTCCTGCCTGTCCATCCATCGGCATCATGCTCGAGTCCTCGTCGGCCAGGCTGTGCGAGCCCGGCATGCCCCACCACGGCTCTCTGGACAAGCATCCGGAGGCGCGCCTGGCGACACTGCGCCTGGCAGGCGAGCAGAAGATCGCAACCACCAGCGGAATCCTGGTCGGCATTGGTGAAACGTTGGAAGAGCGCATCGACTCTCTGCTCGCGCTTCGCGCCATTCATGATCGTTACGGGAACATTCAGGAAATCATCGTCCAGAATTTTCGTGCTAAGCCAGGCACGAAGATGGCGCTTCATCGTGACGCCGTGGAGGACGAGTTCCTGCGGGCGGTGGCTCTCGCTCGCCTGGTGTTTGACTCATCGGTGAGCGTGCAGGCCCCTCCGAACCTTAGCCCGCAGGCCCTTCGTGCGCTATTGAACGCCGGAATCAATGACTGGGGCGGGGTGTCTCCTCTGACACCGGACCACGTCAATCCCGAAGCCCCCTGGCCGCATCTGGAAAGCCTCGCTAAGCAGACGGGGGCGGCGGGGAAGGTGCTCGTGCCGCGCCTGACCATCTATCCACGATTCCTTGAGCACCTCGATACCTGGGCTGACGCTCGCTTGCACGCGGCGCTCCTGAAGCACCAGGACGCTCACGGCCTCGCACGGGAATCGGAGTGGATGGCAGGAGGCGCGACTCCGCCGTCAGCGGCGGACATCGCGATGCTGGCAGCGTCCGGAAATCAGAAACCGTCCCGCGAGATCAAAGCGATCGTTGAGAAGTGCTACGCAGGCCTTGACCTTGCCGAATCGGACGTTGTGAGGCTGTTTGAAGCGCGCGGCGATGACCTCGCCTATGTCTGTGCACGCGCCGATGACTTGAGGATGGCTGTGAACGGCGAAGCGGTCAGTTACGTCGTGACGCGCAACATCAACTACACCAACGTTTGCAGCTTCGGATGCAAGTTCTGTGCATTCTCGAAAGGAAAGAGCAACGAAGAGCTCCGCGGCAAGCCTTATGACGTCCCAATGAGTGAAATCGCCCGGCGGACTCGGGAAGCTTGGAAGCGCGGCGCGACGGAAGTCTGCATGCAGGGGGGCATTCACCCGGACTATACCGGTGCGAAGTATCTCGAGATCTGCCGGACCGTTAAGGATGCGGTGCCGGAGATGCACATCCATGCGTTTTCCCCACTGGAGGTGCATCAAGGTGCCACAACTCTCGGCTTGTCTGTGGAGGCATTTCTACAGGAGCTCAAGGTTGCCGGACTGAACACCCTGCCGGGTACTGCAGCGGAGGTTCTGGACGACGAGGTCAGGGAAATCATCTGTCCGGACAAGCTGACCACAAAACTATGGATCGACATCATCGAGACGGCGCATCGAGTCGGCCTGAAGACAACGGCGACGATCATGTTCGGTCACGTTGACCGGCCGGTGCATTGGGCGCGTCACCTGCTGGCGATTCGGGCGCTTCAGCAGCGAACCGGCGGCTTTACCGAGTTCGTGCCGCTGCCGTTCGTGGCTCCTGAAGCGCCAATCTACAGGAAGGGACGGGCAAGACCTGGTCCCACCTTCCGTGAAGCTGTCCTCATGCATGCGGTGGCGCGACTGACGCTCAATCCTTACATCACAAATATCCAGACGTCCTGGGTCAAGCTCGGGCGGGAAGGCACGAATCGTTGCCTCGACGCCGGTGCCAATGATCTCGGGGGGACGCTGATGAATGAGTCGATCACCCGGGCCGCTGGCGCGGTCCATGGACAGGAGGCATCTCCGGAAACGCTTGAGCGTTGGATCGTCGAGACTGGGCGCGAACCGCTACAGCGAACCACGGCGTACGGTCGATCGTCACCAGAGCGGCGCGCGGCGTCTTTCGGAGCAGCGCCGGTGATGGCAATCGTGACACCGCCCCCGGTCCGACGGAGGAAGGTGAATGTGGACGCCAGAGTGGAAGAATCAATCAGCTAAAGGGGTAGGGGTTCGATGGACTTTTTGACAACGCCAAGAGTGATCTTGAAAGCGGGCGCCACTTGCGAACTGGCGCCCGTGCTAATCGAACGCGGCTACTCGCGCATCCTGGTCGTCACGGATCACGGTGTCGTGCGGGCCGGCATTGTCGGCCCGATGATCGATGCACTCAAAGGGGCCGGACTTGATATAGCGGTGTTTGACCAGGTTGAACCCGATCCACCGGTCGCAGTGGTGAATGCCGCCGTGGAAGCAGCATCGGACAGCGTCGATTGCGTCATTGGGATCGGTGGCGGAAGTACGCTCGATACGGCCAAGCTGGTGGCCTACCTACTCGCGTCGCCCTGTGATCCTGAGACTATCTTTGGTGTCAGCGTAGCCGCGGGTGACCGGCTCCCATTGTTGCTGGTTCCCACTACCGCGGGAACCGGATCGGAAGTGACGCCCATCGCCATCGTAACCTCGTCCAGTGGGGAGAAGAAGGGAATTGTCGCCCCCCAACTGCTGCCGGATATCGCAATCCTCGATCCGCTGAATACGCTGACCATGCCACGCGCAGCCACGGCGGCGACGGCTATCGATGCAATGGTCCACGCAATAGAGGCATACACCGGGAAGCTTAAGAAGAATCCATTCTCCGACGCTCTGGCGCGCGAGGCGTTGCGTTTGCTGGTCGATAACCTGCCGATCGTCCTATCGCAGCCAGAGCACCTTGAGGGACGGTCAAATATGTTGCTTGGAGCCTGTCTGGCGGGCATGGCATTCGCGAACTCGCCAGTTGGAGCCGTGCATGCCCTCGCATATCCCCTGGGGGCCCGTCACCACGTCGCGCACGGACTGTCGAACGCTCTCATGCTGCGTGTCGTCATGGACTTCAATATGGGGAGCGCCGGGAAGGCCTATGCGGAACTCGGTGACTATCTCGGTAAGCACGGCGGCGGCGCAAAGGGGCTGCAACGAGCGCTGGATGAGCTGCTTGTTGGCTCTGGCCTGCCAGCCTCTCTCAGTGCGGTCGGCATACGCCCCATTGACTTGCCGCTACTCGCCAATGACGCGATGCAGCAGCAGCGCCTGCTGATCAATAACCCCAGAAACGTGACCTACGAAGACGCTCTCCACCTCTACGAAGCCGTCCTTTGAGCCTAGGAATAACTTGACCAGATCATGATGCTAAACAACAAGTCACTGCTTCGCCGCCAATGCTACGTCAATGGAAGATGGCTTGGCGACCCAGCCATCAGCGTACGCAATCCAGCGACGAATGAGGAGATCGGTTCCGTCCCCCGGTTCGGAGCGGAAGAGGCCGAGACGGCTGTGTGCGCCGCACACGCGGCATTTCCCGCATGGGCCAGGCGTACGGCACGCGAGCGTTCCCAGGTATTGCGGAAGTGGTTCGAGTTGATAGTTGAGAACCGGGACGACCTAGCTCTGCTGATGACGCTGGAGCAGGGCAAGCCGCTACCCGAAGCGCGCGGCGAGATCGAGTATGCGGCGAGTTTCATCGAATTCTTCGCTGAGGAAGCGAAGCGGATCTACGGCGAGACGATCCCCGGCTTCCGGAAGGACACGCGAATCATCGTGACCCGCCAGGCCGCCGGCGTTGTCTCCGCCATCACACCGTGGAACTTTCCGGCCGCAATGATCACGCGCAAATGCGGTCCCGCACTGGCTGCCGGTTGTACGGTGGTTGTCAAGCCGGCCACCGAGACGCCGCTCACGGCATTGGCACTGGCGAAACTTGCCGAGGACGCTGGAGTACCGCCGGGTGTACTGAACGTCATTACCGGGTCATCTGCGGCCATCGGTGAAGTGCTGACGCGTCACCCGTTTGTGCGGGTGCTGACCTTCACCGGCTCGACGGACATCGGCAAGGTTCTGATGAAGCAGGCCTCCGACGGTGTAAAGAGAGTCGGGCTCGAACTGGGAGGGAACGCGCCTTTCATCGTCTTCGATGACGCGGACCTGGATGCGGCGGTAGAGGGCGTAGTGCAATCGAAGTTCCGCAATGTTGGCCAGACATGTGTCTGTGCCAATCGCATCTATGTGCAGGACGCAATTTATGAGCGGTTCACGGACAACCTGGCGGAAGCCGTCGGACGATTTACGATCGGGCCTGGCGAGCGCGAAGGAGTTACGCACGGGCCGCTGATCAACGGCGAAGCTGTTGCCAAAGTGGAGGAGCACATCGAAGACGCCTGCGACAAGGGGGCTAGGGTCGTTGCAGGTGGCCGCAGGCATAGCCTGGGAGGCAACTTCTTCGAGCCCACTGTTCTGGCAGATGTCACGTCGGACATGCTGATCGCTCACGAGGAAACCTTTGGTCCCGTGGCTGCGCTCTTAAGGTTCCAGGACGAGGCCGAAGTGGTCGCCTCAGCCAACGACACCGAATTCGGTCTGGCAGCCTATTTCTACACGCGGAATCTTGGCAGGGCGTTCCGGGTTAGTGAGGCACTCGAGTATGGGATCGTTGGGATCAACTCGGGGTTGGTGAGCTCCGAGGTCGTTCCATTCGGTGGATTCAAGGAATCCGGCCTGGGACGCGAGGGCTCGCGTCACGGTGTCGAAGAGTATCTGGAAATGAAGTATTCCCTCTTTGCCGGCCTGGAAGGCTGAGCGTCCCTCGACCGCCGGGCGATTCGGTCCTGGCGGACAAACCGGAGCTGTAATGTTGAAAAAGGCAAGCAGCGAAGTGCCGTCGAGTTTCCCCTACAAAACCACAATCACAACGCGATGGCACGACAACGATGTCTATGGACACGTCAACAACGTCGTCTATTACGCGTACTTCGATACCGTCGTCAATCGCTTTCTGATTCAGCAAGCCGGGCTCGATATCCATGCGGGTGCTGTTATCGGTCTGGTCGTGGAGTCGGTGTGTAAGTACCACCGTCCGCTCTCGTTCCCGGAGCCGGTCCACGCCAGGATGCGCGTCGGAAAAATCGGCAACTCGTCGGTTCGATTCGAGATTGCGCTCTTTTCGGATGGCGGCGAAGCCGCTGCCGCGGAAGGCCATTTTGTGCATGTATACGTCGATCGGGAGACACGCAGATCGGTGCCGCTTCCGCCGGGAATGCGTGCGGCGCTTGCTGCGTTGCAGGCGCGATCTGAGTTCTCGCCTCCCGTTACTCGAAGCCCGCTTGGATTGGAGCCGGTATGACTGATGTGGTGGTACTTTCGACGGCCCGCACGCCAATTGGGAAGGCCTTTCGTGGTGGCTTGAACGCCACCAGGTCTCCATCGCTGATGGCGCACGCCATCAGGCATGCCGTGGCCCGCTCCGGACTTGAGGCGGAGCGCATCGAGGATGTTGTGGTCGGAACCGTTCTTGGCGCCGGCACTGCGGGATCCAATGTCGCGCGCTTCGCATCGTTTGCTGCGGGCATCCCGGTGCAAGCATCGGCGCAGACAGTTGATCGTCAATGCGCATCGGGGCTCGTGGCGATCAGCACCGGCGCAAAGCAGATCCTCTGCGATGGCATGGAAGTCGTGGTGGCGGGGGGGCAGGACAGCATTTCCCTGGTCCAGGGACGGTACTTCGACTGGGCCGCCGAGGAAGCTGACCCGGCTGCTGTGAAAGCGGTTCGCAATGCGTACATGCCTATGCTGCAAACTGCCGAGTTTGTCGCAAGCAAATACCGCATCACGCGTGATGCTCAGGATGAGTACGCGTTGTCTTCACAGATGCGTACCGCGTGCGCGCAGAACCTCGGATATTTCGACAGGGAAATCTGTGCAATCTCCACCGCAACGGCGGTGGTCGACAAAGATACCGGCATCTCGCGTCTTCAAGGCATTGACATCGTCAAGGACGAGGGTTGCCGTCCTGAGACGACGATGGGACAGCTCTCAGGCCTTAAGACGGTTCTGACTGGTGGCACGGTTACCGCTGGGAACGCCAGCCAGCTTTCCGATGGCGCGAGCGCGTGCGTGCTCGCACGTTCCGACGTGGCCGAGCGGCTCGGGCTTTCACCGCTGGGCATCTACCGTGGCATCGCCATTGCGGGAAATGCGCCCGAAGAGATGGGCATCGGTCCTGTATACGCGGTGCCGAAGCTGTTGCGCCGATTTGGGCTCAAAGTGGACGACATCGGCCTCTGGGAACTGAATGAAGCGTTTGCTTGCCAGGCGATGTATTGCCGGGATCAATTGGGAATCGATCCGGAGCGCTTCAATGTGAATGGCGGGGCGATATCGGTGGGGCATCCGTATGGAATGACCGGTGCACGGCTGGTCGGGCACGCGCTCATCGAGGGGGCGCGGCGCGGTGTTCGCTATGTCGTGGTGTCAATGTGCATTGGGGGAGGGATGGGCGCAGCGGCTCTCTTCGAGGTTTGTTGAGCGTCGTTGATATGCGCCCTGGTGCCATAGCGCCGCGAAACGACCTGATTGGTTCATCCGGGTGTTGGGTAGTGGGCGTGTGGTTGGTGGCTGTTTTTTTGAAACCTATAAATACGGAGGCGACTGTGAATGATCACGATCTGATGGCTTTATACGAAACGTCGGATTTCAAGAGGCTTAAGCGGAAAAAGAACGCATTCAGCCTGGTACTGACCATTGTTATCCTCGGGCTGTACTTTGGCTTCATCTCTACGGCGGCGTTCTATCCGGAGGTCCTGGCGAAGAGCGCCTTTGATGGTGCGCTTAGCATCGGGCTCGTTGGGGGAGTATTGATCATCCTTGCGGCGATCATCCTCACGGGACTGTATGTGTGGAATGCAAATGCGAAGTTCGATCCCGTCATCGCGAACCTCATCCGGGAGACCCAGAAATGAATTCGATGGCATTTGCTGTCATTGCCTCGCTCCTGATGGCTTCCAGCGCCGGTGCGGCGGTTCCCATCCAGGCCGAGGCGACTTTAGGGGGGGGCGTGAACTGGACGGCTATCACGATGTTCCTCCTGTTCGTCATGGTGACCCTCGGGATTACACGCTGGGCTGGCAAGCGCACGAAGAGCGCGTCTGACTTCTACGCGGCCGGGGGCGGAATTTCCCCGTTGCAGAATGGTTTGGCGATCGCAGGGGATATGATCTCGGCCGCGTCGTTTCTCGGCATCTCCGCGATGATCTTTGACAAGGGATTTGATGGGCTCTTGTACGCCCTGGGCATCGTGGCGGGGTGGCCGGTGATTCTGTTCGTCGTGGCCGAGCGCCTCAGGAACTTGGGGAAGTACACCATTGCGGACGTCGTGTCCTACCGCCTCGCACAGGCACCGGTGCGAATTGTCGCGGCAACTGGCGCCCTGACCGTCTCCGTCCTGTATCTCGTCGTCCAGATCGTTGGGGCCGGAAAGCTCATCCAGTTGCTGTTCAATGCAAACTACCTGTCGGCTGTCGCAATTGTCGGCGTGTTGATGGTCATGTATGTCATGTTCGGGGGGATGCTCGCGACGACTTGGGTGCAAATCATCAAGGCCGTTTTGCTCTTGTCTGGGGCGACATTTATGGTATTCATGGTACTGAACAAGTTCGGATTCAGCTTCCAGTCGCTGTTCTCAGGGGCAGTCAGGACTCACGCCAATGGTGCGGCTATCCTGCGCCCGGGTGGCCTAGTCTCCAACCCAGTCGATGCCCTGTCGCTGGGCATCGGCATGATCTTTGGGACGGCGGGACTGCCTCACATCCTGATGCGGTTCTTCACGGTCGATGGAGCAAAGGCCGCACGCAAGTCGGTGTTCTATGCGACCGGTCTGATTGGCTACTTCTACGTTCTGGTGCTGGTGCTCGGCTTCGGAGCGATTGTCATCCTTGGGGCGGATCCGGTGTACCGCGATGCGACCGGAAAACTCATCGGCGGCAGCAATATGGTAATGCTCCATCTGTCTCGCGCGATCGCAGGCGATCTGTTCCTCGGTTTCATTTCGGCCGTTGCGTTCGCGACGATATTGGCTGTAGTTGCGGGATTGGCCCTCTCCGGCGCTTCCGCCATCTCCCACGATCTCTACGCAACGGTACTGCGGAAGGGGCAGGCGAGCGAACGCGAAGAGATTCGTGTGTCGAAGATCTCTACGCTCGTGATCGGGGCGATTGCGATTGTGCTGGGTGTGTTGTTCGAGCACCAGAACATTGCTTTTCTCGCCGGACTCGTTCTGGCGATCTCGGCGTCGGTAAATTTCCCGGTGCTGTTCTTGTCGATGTACTGGCGGGGATTGACTACCCAAGGGGCGGTGTTCGGAAGCCTTACCGGTTTGTTGGCATCGATCGGCCTTCTTGTCGTCGGGCCGACGGTTTGGGTCGACATCCTTCACAACAAGAAGGCCATCTTTCCTTATGCCAATCCCGCACTGTTTTCCATGACGCTGGCGTTTATTAGCACCTGTCTCTTCTCCGTCATAGATCGCTCAAGCCGGGCAGACAGCGAGCGGCAGCGCTACTTGGGCCAGTTGGTCAGGTCGATGACGGGTATCGGAGCATCGAGTGCAAACCTGAAACACTGAGCGGGAAGCTATCGTCACCATGCCCCGTACCCGATCCGTCGACCACGAGACGCGGCGCGAGCAGATCCTGCACCTCGCTGCGGCGAAGTTTGCAGAGTCAGGCTATCCGAGCACGTCGATGACAGAGATTGCGAGCGCCAACGAGAGCTCGAAAGCACTCCTGTACCACTACTACGAGAGCAAGGAGGCCATTCTGTTCGACCTGCTCGACCGTTACACCAGTCGCCTGATGTCCATTGTCGTTGAGATCGAGGGAGCGTCTCAACGTCGGGAACTAAGTGGTCGGGACGCGTTCGGAGAACTCGTTCGCGCATTCTTGAAGGAATATGAGGCGTCATTCAGCAGGCATGTCGCCCTGCTGAACGATCTCAAATACCTCGGAGATGCGCAGCGACAAGTGATTGTCGGCCGGAAACGGGCCATTGTGACGAAGCTCGCGCGTCAGATCGAGCGAGCATATCCGCAGACATCGTCTAAGGTGAATCAGACTGCTGTAGCGATGATGATCTTCGGTATGATCAATTGGACGTTCACGTGGTTACGGCCAGGCGGACCGCTTAGCTATCTTGAGTTCGCGGATCAGGTCATCGATCTTGTCGAGAATGGCCTGGGATGAGGCAGAGCGCCCGCGGGATGGCGGATCCTATAGGGCGTGGGAAATGCGCAAACAAGCATTCGCCGTGTGTCCGCTTTCCAGCCTAAACTGGTCAGCCTGCAAGCAGCCGAGTCGGACTGCTTCTGGGCGACTTGAGTGAATCAGTGCTGAAAAGTTGAGTGACGCAAACTGGCATGCGGCCCGCCGCTGAACACAACCGAGTGTTCCTCCCGGACAGGTCCCCGTAGGGCAGAAGACGACCCATTTGCGCCGTTCGAGTTTACGCCGACTCAACGGCGGAAATCGAAGTCAACCGGCCATTCGCGCACCCCACCGCGCACCAATCCACCCAAGTTAAGCAGCCCCAAAAAAGCTGCGATTGATCAACGCAAGGTATTGACAGGCAAGGAGATTTGAGCGGCCGCCGCCCTGCTTG